>JALYYN010000340.1 GCA_030946525.1 Actinomycetota bacterium
TGGGGTTTATGAGGCCGGGCCGGCCGGGCGGACATGAGACCAATACTGAGCGTCGGTCGCCGCCTCTGCATCCGGGGCAGCTACCGACCCGTGTTGCGGGAAAACACCAACCCGTGGAAGGGCTGCACCGCCGAGGTTCGGGCTGGGTTCGCGGTACGCTGCTCGGGACCGGCGAGGAATCCCGTAGCCGTGTTGGACTCTGCTTCGACACCTGAGCAGCCTCCGGGAGCGATGCTCCGGACCTCGGCAGAGCGCAGCCAGCAGAACCCACGAGACGCCTGGTTCTGGCCGGACGACCGCTCGAGCGGTAGGTCGCCCGCACCGGCTCGACGCCTCCTCTCGCAGGAGGAACCATGTCCACAGTCCTTCACAACCCGCCCGAATCCGCGGCCGCCCCGATCCCGCTGGCGGGCCCCGCCGAGCAAGCGACCGGGAAAGGCCGGTACCTGTGGGCCGCGCTGCGGCTCAGCTTGGGTTGGACCTTCCTGTGGCCGTTCCTCGACAAGCTCTTCGGCTTGGGCCACGAGACCGCCTCGGCCAAGGCGTGGATCCACGGTGGCTCACCGACGACGGGCTTCCTCAAGGGCGCGGCGGGCCCGTTCGCCGGCATCTACCACGGCATGTCCGGAGCCTTGTGGGCCGATTGGGGCTTCATGCTCAGCCTGCTCTGCATCGGTGTCGCACTGCTGCTCGGGATCGGCATGCGTGTCGCCGCCGGCTCCGGTGCCCTGCTGCTGGTGCTGATGTGGAGTGCGTCGCTCCCCCCGGCCAACAACATCTTCATGGACGACCACCTGATCTACGCGCTCACGCTGATCGGGCTCGTCATCGTCGGCGCCGGCGACACCATCGGCTTCGGTCGCCGGTGGACCAGCACCGCCCTCGTCGCACGCCACCCATGGCTCCAGTGAGCGACATGGGCCGGCGGCGTTCCCGTGGAGCATCGAGCGAGCCTGCCGTCGAGGTGCCTGCGACACGAGGACGATCAGGCCCTCCAGAGAAGGAAGGCACGCGATGACCGAGCTCGTGACGGGCAGACAGGGAGCCGTCGCACCATGGCCGAAGAATGCTCTACGAATAGCTTTCGGGGTGATCTGGGCGATCGACGCAGCATTGAAGTGGACGCCGGGGTTCCGCTCGGGCTACCTCGGCTATCTGACCGACGCTGCCAAGGGTCAGCCGGCCTGGCTGCACCCCTGGTTCAGCTTCTGGATCAACACCCAGCAGTCGCACCCCGACTTCTTCGCCTACCTGGCTGCGTCGGTCGAGACCCTCATCGCCGCGGCGCTGATCCTCGGCGTGGCCCGCAAGGTCACCTACAGCGCCGCTGCGGTGTTCAGCCTCCTCATCTGGTCGACCGCCGAGGGGTTCGGCGGCCCGTACACTGCTGGGTCGACCGACGTCGGTGCCAGCATCATCTACGTGGTGGTATTTCTCGGCCTGCTCGCCCTCAGTGCCTACACCGGACCGGCCCGTTACACCGTCGACTATTGGCTTGAGGGCCGCATCTCGTGGTGGTGGAGACTGGCTGAGGTCCGTCGACCGGCTGACATCGGCGACGTCACTGGCCCTCCTCCTTCAGCCAAACTGAGTGAATAACGTGCTCGGCGGAGTGATTCTGCTCTGGTTCATCGAAGTGGTATTGGCGGTCGTCATTGTCGCCTGGGACATCAGGAGCACTCCCGAGGCAGCCGTGATGAAGTGGGGCTTCATTCTCTTCGTCGCGTACAGCGGGCTGTTCGGAGCGCTGATCTACGTTCTTTCGTGCCGCGAACCCCTGTCGGGCACTCATGAGGCGTACGTGGATGCCCGTTGGCGCCAGGTGGTGGGCTCGACGATGCACTGCGTGGCCGGGGACGGGCTCGGCATTCTGCTCGCAGCAGCGGCCCTAGCCCCTCTTCACCTACCACCGGCCGTTGATCTGATCGCGGAATACGTCGTGGGATTCGGCTTCGGCTGGACGATCTTCCAAGCGCTGTTCATGCGGGATATGGCTGGCTCGTACCGCCGTTCGCTCCGCAAGACCTTCCTGCCCGAGATGGTGTCGATGAATGGAGTGATGGGTGCCATGGCGGCTGTCAGCGTGCCGTGGAAGGGGGCGGTGGTGGCGGCCACCCGCCCAACCAGCCTGGACTTCTGGTTCGTCATGTCGATCGCGCTTTGCGCCGGCTTTTTGGTCGCCTACCCCATCAACTGGTGGCTGGTTGCAAAGGGTCTGAAGCACGGAATGAAGACGGTCACGCCCGGCGGCGTGATGGCCCCGCTCGCCGCAGGGCTGTCTCTGGGCGGGGCGACGCTCGGTCAAGGCACGCCCATGCACGCTGGTCACGATCGCGTCGAGGCCAAGAGCGAGCCGCACGGCTCAGCAGAGCAACCCGGTCCCTCACGAGGAAAGCTGACAACGATGGTCGGCGGGAGCTTTGTCGTCTTGGCTGCCGGAGTGGCTGTCGCCGGACTGGCTGGAAGCCTGCTCGGACGTTGACCGGTATCCAGACCTAGGCAGTCACCCTAGCTGCGTACGCCGGGGATGGAGCCACCCGCGCATGAGCTTCTCGCCGATGATGTAGTGCCCACCGGCGCGCTGGAGGTAGCGGCGGTTCTCCACCGAGGAGAACCCGCTATCGGCGACCCACACCACCCGGGCCGGGGCTTCCAGGCCTTGAGATCGTCCTTCACCTGGTTCACCTGGCGGATCAAAGCGAGTGACGAGCCGTCGCTCCTACTGCCGGGCAGTCCGCGGGCTGCGCCCGTCGAGCGCTCCGGCGGTGAGCCTGCCGTCAAGGATCTCGCCAGCGAGAGCCACGAGGCGGAGGTTGTGATTTCGAGCGTGGCTGCGCAGAAGCGTGAACGCCTGGTCCATTTCCAGGCCGGCCTGTTCGCCGATCATCCCCTTGGCCTGCTCGATCACGACCCGGCTGTTCAGGGCGGTCTGCAGCTGGGTGTTGACGAGCTGGGAGCTGTGCACGACGCGCTGCTGGAGGATGGCGATCGTGGCCACGTCGGCGAGGGCCTGGGCAGCGTCGAGATCGGCCGAGCCCATCTCGCCCGGTTCGACTCGAAACAGGTTGAGAGCGCCGAGGACATCTCCCCGCAACCGCAGGGGGAGGGCATGGGCCGAACGGAACCCCGCCTCGATCGCCTCGGCGACGAAGCGAGGCCAACGTCCTCCGACCTCGGCCAGGTTGCCGTTCGCCACTGCCGCCCCGGTGCGATGGCAGTCCAGGCACGGCCCTTCCTGGGACTGGAGCTCGAAGAGCTCCAGGACGCGCATCGCCTCGCTCGAGGAGGCCATCACCCGCAGGCCACCGTCGGCTCCGGCGAGCATGATACCGGCGGTGTCGACGTCGAGCACCTCGACGCAGCGGTCCGAGAGCAGGGTCAGGACGTCGACGACATCGAAGTCGTCGACCAAGGTGTCGGCCAGCTCGACCATCGTCCGTCCGAGCAGTGCTTCTCGCGACATCGCTTCTCCAGTCACCACGGCTGTTGGGCTCAGGCCGTCGCATTACCGGAGGACCCGGTGATGATCGACGGTACACGCCGGCACCCCGGATCTCGGCACGGTGTCCCCGACACATCCTCATGGTGCCGGGTCCATCTGGGCGCTCTCGGCATCGAAGCGCAGCCTGCGGCCGACCACGTCCGCGGCCACCTTCGGGAGCGGTCGGTCATTGCCGAAGGCATAGGCGCGTAGCCGGACCAGCGCATCGGCGACGCTGACCCCCAGCTGCGCGGCCACCATCCCCGACGCCTGGTGGACGACGTACTGAAAGTCCGACCCGGCCTCCAGCTCGGTGGCCAGGCTGCCAGGAGGGGCGTCGGCCTGCATGAGCAGCACCGCCTTGGCGGCGACGTCGGCCATGACCAGTGCGTCGGCGTGCTGGTCGTCGGAGAGCGCCCCGGGCATGTCGCAGTACAGGTTGAGGGCGCCAAGGCGGACCGCCCCGACCTGGAGTGGGAAGCCGAAGATGGCCCGTACGCCGGCCTCGACCGCCGGGGTGGCGAATGCCATCCAGCGTGACGCGTCCGCCGCGGCCAGGTCGGGCTCGAGGACCGGGCGTCCCTCCTGGCAGGCATCGACGCACGGCCCCTCACCGAGCTCGAACTGGAGCTCCTCGATACGGGCGCTGACTCCATTTGAGGTGCAGATCGAGCCCTGGAGCACATCTCCGGACATAAGCATGATCCCCGCCCCGGTCATACCGGTCACCTCGGCGCACACCCGGCACAGACGCGCCGCATCCGGCTCGGGCGAGGCACCCGCGGCCAGCGTGGTGAGCACGCGCAACCGCCTGGCGCCATTCACGGCCGCGTACGCGCCGAGCCTGCCGGGTGAGCGGATGGCCCCCGGGAGAGGTCCGACGCCGGAGCATCCGACGCGCGTTCAGCCCGGATCGTCACGCCGTTCGTGAGCTCCGGGCTCAGCGCGGCCCAGGGTTCCGAAGCCGACTCGCGCAGTACGAAGCGGGTGCGCCGACCGCGGGCCCGAGCTGCCGCGGCGACGAACACCTTGCGGATCCGGGGTTCGACGACTGCCCCGGACAGATCGACCGACACGGTCCCGTTGCCCTGGCCGTCGATCAAGTCGATGAGCACGTCTTCGAGCAGGTCTGCGCCGACAGGGCCGAGATCCCCGTTCACGGTGACCAACACCGTGCCGGAGACGCGACTGACCACCACGGA
>JALYYN010000342.1 GCA_030946525.1 Actinomycetota bacterium
TGGTCGAGGTCGGTTCGGGAAGGCGGCTCGCCCGGGCCGCTGCAGCTGCGGCGTCGACAGCCGCCAGCCTCTCGGCGGCGGCGCGCACGGTGCCGTCGGCCGCGAGGGTCCCACCGTCGGTTCGCACTTGGCCGCCGGACGCCGCTTGCCGGTTTCCCTCCGCGGCGGCCGAGATGGCCCCGGCGGTCAGGACCACCACGATCAGGATCCCGGCCAGCGCCGGGGAGGTCAACCGCCGATATGCCCGCACCAGCCTCTTGTCGGCATCCCCGCCCCGCAACTTGAGGGGAAACATTGATGCCGGCTCCGCTCTCGCGATCCGCCCAGGTAGTGACAGCGGGCCCCGGCAGTGGCAGCCTGAGCCACGACCGCGTCGTGCGGCTGACGGGGAGGGGCGCAATGCGAGGACGACATCTGGTGTCGGTGTCGGTGGCGGTTGCCGGGATGGTCGCCTTCTCGGCGGCCGGCGCGCGTGCGGCGACGCTGAAGGATCCGGAGGTCGACGCCGCCGTGCAGGTCACCGCCGACGCCGCACCCGCCCGCGGCCACGCCACCCCCGTGATGGCGGTGAGCCCCGATGACCCCCAGACCATGGTGCTGGCCGAGGGCGACGCCTACTCCTCCCGCTGCATGGTCCACGTCACCCGCAACGGCGGCCTGACGTGGGAGCTCACCAACCAGCCGCAGACCCCGCCCGACTGGCCGGGCTGCGGCTTCGCGGTCACCGGTCCGCTCGCCGACCTGGCCTTCGCCCCGGACGGGACGCTGTACTACGCGTTCAGCGCCTACCAGCCCACCACCTACCAGCAGCGCATCTACCTGGCCCGCTCCACCGACCTCGGCCAGCACTGGGACACGGCCGCACTGCCCCGGATCGGACCGAATCCGGCGACGCGTGAGATGGGCGCCGACGCCATGCCGTCGATCGTGGTCGACAGGAACGCCCCCAGTCGCGTCTACGTGTCGTGGTGGTCGGAGAACGGCACGTGGAACTTCCCCCAGTCCATCACCGGTGCGACCGGTTCCGTGTGGTGCCGGCTGGTCGACAACAAGATCGTGGCCCGCCCGTATGTCTCGGTGTCCCAGGACGGCGGCCAGACCTTCGCCAACCCGGTCGACATGGCCCCCGGGATCGACCTCTGCACCACCGAGCCCTACCTGACCCAGGCCAAGGACGGCGCCCTGCTGGCCTTCTTCGGCCAGTCCACCCGTAGCACCGATCCCGGCAAGGCTCCGCCGGCCAACCTGTTCTTCTCCCGATCGACGGACCAGGGGCGCACGTTCACGGTCAAGTCCATCCACGCCCAGTCCGGCCCGGCCGACGGGAAGGCGGCCACCTCGACCTCCGACTGGCTCAGCGGCCCCTCCCCGTCCGTCGACCCCAAGACCGGCAACATGTACGTGACCTGGGAGGAGTTGGGTGACGGCGTGCCCAGGATCCTCTTCGAGCGCAGCACGGACAACGGCGTCACCTGGGGCCAGCCGGTGAAGGTCAACGACGTCGATCCCAAGCGGGACTGGGACTTCGCCGAGCAGTTCCCGACCATGGCGGTGGCTCCGGACGGCCGGATCGACGTGGCCTGGTACGACTACCGGAACGACCCCACCTACAAGACCGGCGACAGCGACAACGGCTTCCAGGACGTCTACTACGCCTCGTCGGACGACGGCGGCCGCACGTTCTCCAAGAACGTCAAGCTGAACGACCGGGCCATCGACCGGCGGTTCGGACCGCGGGTCACCGGCTCGATCTACGGCCCGCTGGGCGTGGTGTCGACCGACAAGGCGGTGGCGGTGGCCTGGGACGACACCCGCAACGGCAACGAGTCCAACGGCGCCGAGGACATCTACTTCACCCGCGCCCGGTACGCGCCGGCGGCAGAGGTCTTCGGCGGCAGGATCGGCTCCTCCACGTCGCCCCTGGCCGCAGGGTTCCTCGGCGCCGCCGCCGCCCTGGCCCTCGGTGGGCTGGTCCTGGTCACTGTCACCCAGGGAACCGCAAAGGAGAAGGAACCGACGGTCCCGGCATCGACGGGAACAGGAACGGCCCCGCCGTCCAAGCAGCCCTCGGTGACCTAGGAACCCGTTGACACGGGGGTCTGCCACGAGCACCCACGATCCTGCGGCACGTCGGCCACCACCACCGCTACTCACCCCGGGGATGACGAGCCCGACGACGACGAACGACTGTCCTCGGTTGCCCGCATGCGGCCTGAGCTTCGTGTGACCGGAGGTATCGTCGACGGTGATGAGAACCGTCGTGCTCGGCCCGAACCCTGCCCTTGAAGCCGTGATCGCCCGCCGCCATCAGCTCGGCCAGGATCTCTACGACGAGGTATGGGAAGGCGAGTACCACATGGCCCCCGCACCGACCGGCCCACATGCCGCCCTCCAGATGCGGGTGCCGCGTCTGCTCTGGCCAGCCGCCGATGCCGCCGGCCTCATCGACTCCGGTCCGTTCAACCTGGGCGACCGTGACAACTTCCGAGTTCCCGATATCGGCTACCACCGCGTCCCGCCCACCGGCACGTGGCTCGCCACTGCTGCCATCGTCATGGAAATCGTCTCGCCCGACGACGAGACGTGGGCCAAGTTCGACTTCTACCTCGCGCACGGCGTGGAGGAAATCATCGTGGTCGACCCCGCCGAGCAGTCCGTCCGATTCTTCCTCCGCTCCGGGATCACCTACGCCGAGAGTGACGTGAGCCTCCTGCTGGGCGTCACTTCGGCGTGGCTGGCCATCGACATCGACTGGCCGGTCATCTAGTCCGGGCCGTCGGCGCTGGTCGTGACAAAGGAGTCTTGATCACCGGGCCCGGGCAGGGGCGTCAACAGGCTCGCGCCCGGCAGACGGGGCAGCCCTCCGCCGGCGCCCGGTGGTAACCGAGCCGGTGCTGGGTCTCGAGCTCGGCCCGCACGAGCACCCTCACGTTGGCCGCCACCTCCTCGAGCTCGTCGTCTTCCATACTGCGACCCCATCTGCCGGCTTCTTCGGCGTCTGGTCAGCCTTCTGTATCGGCAGGAACGGTCAGAACCTTGACCTGGGTGGCGCCCGGGTGGACGCGGTCATCCCGGCAGGTCGCACTCCCAGGCCGCCTGCAGGATCGCCCGGACGGCGGCGGCGTCGTAGGGGCGGGGGTTGGCCGGGGGCAGGGCCTTCACCTCGGCCGCCACCTCGGCGAGCGCCTCCTCGGGCAGGCCGAGCGCGGCCAGCGACATCGGCAGTCCCAGCCGGGCGCCCAGCTCGTGCAGGCCGGTCGAGGCCCGACCGGCGCCGACGGCCACGGCCATCCGGGCTGCCATCGGCCCCAGGACCGCCTCGTTGAAGGCGACCACGTGGGGGAGCACGGCGGCATGGGTCCGGGCGTGGGGCAGGTCGAACCGGCCGACGAGCACCTCGCAGATCCGGTGGTGCAGCCCGGTTCCGGCGGTGGCCAGGGCCATGCCCGCCTGGCAGGCGCCGACCAGCGCCCGGCTGCGCGCGGTGAGGTTCGACGGCTCGGCCACCACCGCGGGCAGGGCCTCGGCCAGGGCCCGGGCGCCCTCCAGGGCGAGCGGACCCGACAGTGGGCTCGCCCGCTCGGCCCACAGTCCCTCCAGGCAATGGGCCAGGGCGTTCATGCCGCTCGCCGCCGTCATCATCGGGGGCAGGGTGAGGGTGAGCTCGGGGTCGTAGACCACCGTCCGGGGAAGCACGAGGCCGTCGAGACCGGTGTCCTTGCGGCTGCCGGTCGTGAGGGTCCAGACCGGGGTCATCTCCGAGCCGGCGTAGGTCGTGGGCACGGCAACGAGGGGCAGGCCGGACAGGGCGACGGCCTTGCCCAGGCCGGTCGCCGAGCCGCCCCCGAGGGTCACCACGCCGTCGGCGCCGACCCTCACCGCGTCGGCCGTCACTTCCGCAGCCAGGCCGGCCGGCACGTGGCGACCGACCCCGTCGACCCTCCAGGTCAGCCGGTGGTCGAGAACCCCGGCGAGGGCGTCGGCCGCCGCCCGAAGGGAGCCGGAGGCGATGAGCACCACCTGTGACAGGCCGAGGCGGTCGAGCTCGTCGGCCAGGCAGTGCCGGGCCCCGGCGCCGAAGACGACCCGGACCGGCGCTCCCTCGTAGGCGAAGGACGCGACGGTCACCGGCTGTCCCTGCGCCTCGCCACCGCGACGACCGTACCGGCCGGGGCGGGACGTGGCCGCAGTCCACCCGGACCACCCCGTTCCCGACCGACGAGGCCGGTGGCCACCGCCGGTAGCCTGTCGAACCTGAGAGAGTTCGACGTCCTCATCGTCGGGGGTGGCTTCGGCGGCGCGACCGTCGCCCGCCACCTCCAGGATCTGCTGGCCAGCCGGGGCCGGCCCGGCGGGCCGCGCGTGCTGCTCGTGGCGCCGGAGAACTTCCTCCTCTTCGCGCCCCTCCTGCCCGAGGCCGCCTCCGGGACGATCGAGCCCCGCCACGCGGTCATCCCCCTCCGCGAGATGCTGCGCCGGACCCAACTGCTCGTCGGGAAGGTCACCGCCATCGACCTCGACGGCCACACCGCGGTCGCCGAGGACCTCACCGGGGCGCGCCACGAGATCGCATGGAACCAGCTCGTCCTGTCGCCCGGTTCGGTGCCGAGCGTGATCGCCGTGCCCGGCCTGGCCGATAACGCGGTGGGGTTCAAGACGCTGCCCGACGCCATCTGGCTGCGCAACCAGGTCCTCCGCCAGTTGGAGACGGCCGACGCCACCGCCGATCCGGTCCGGCGCCGGGAGCTGTTGACCTTCACCTTCGTGGGGGGCGGCTACGCCGGGGTCGAGGCCCTGGCCGAGATGGAATCGCTGGTCAGGGACGCCCTCCACACCTATCCGGGGCTGAGCCGTCACGACCTCCGATGGGTGCTGGTGGAGGCCCGGGACTCCCTCCTCCCCGGCCTCAGCCCCCGCCTGGCCCGCTACAGCGAGGAGAACCTCCGCGGCCGCGGGGTGGAGATCCTGCTCGAGACCCGGCTGGAGAGCTGCGTCGACAAGCTGGTGGTCCTCTCCGGCCACGGCATGCCGCCGTACGTGTCGGACACCATCGTGTGGGCGACCGGCCAGCGGCCATCGCCGCTGGTCTCCCAGCTCGGCCTGACCACCGACGATGCCGGCCGGCTGGTGGTCGACGATCAGATCCGGGCCGTCGGCCGCCCGGACGTGTTCGCCCTGGGCGACGCCGCCGCCGTTCCCGATCCCGACGGCGGGATCTGCCCGGGCACCGCCCAGCACGCGGTGCGCCAGGCCAAGGTGTGCGCCCACAACGTCGCCGCCGGCCTGGGCGTGGGCGAGCCGACGACGTTCCGCTACTACAACCGGGGCCTGGCCGTCACCCTGGG
>JALYYN010000356.1 GCA_030946525.1 Actinomycetota bacterium
CCCCCGCATGAGAGACAGTCCCGCATGAGAGACAGTGGAGCCATGCCCGACCTCCTCGAGCCGCCGCCCCGGCTCGACCTGCCGATGTTCGCGTACGGCCTCCTCAAGCCGGACCAGCCGGCCCACGACCTGCTGCAGGGCGTGGTGCTGCGTGCCGAGGCGGCGGCGCTCGCCGCCGGCGCCCTCCGCATCCGGGACGGGCTGCCCCTGCTCGACCAGGACGGGTCGGTCGGCGTCGAGGGCAGACTGGTGACCTTCGCCGCCGGCCGCGAGAAGGACGCCTATGCGACGGTGTGCGGAGTGGCCCCCCGCCAGCACTACCGGTGGGACATGACCGAGGTCGCCCTGCCCGACGGACCGACGGTCCGGGCCAACGTGCTGCGGGGCCGTCATCCGGACCGGGGCAGCCCCGAGGAGTGGTTCTCGTCGTGGTCGTCGGCCGACGACCCCCTGTTGCGGTTCGGCATGGTCGCCGTCCGGGCCACGGCGCTCGCCCACGCGGCCGCACCGGTGCCGCCGCTCGGCGGCGGGGATCCGGATCTGTGGCGCCGCTTCTACGCCCTCCACGCTGCCTATCTCCTGCTGTGGTCGGCCGTCGAGCGCTTCACCGCCCTGGCCTACGGCCCGGCGCTACCGCCCCCCGACCGCACGTGGAGGCTCGGCGACGACCCCCGGTTCAAGGAGTGCGTCGTGGCCGCGGGGGTGGCGCCCAGCGCCAAGACACCCGACAGCCGGGACCCCACCCGGAGCCGCCGAATCCGCGAGGACGGCAGCGGCGCCATGTTCAGCTGGGACGCCACCCGCAACCTCGTCGCCCATCCCGGCCGGACCGCGTTCCTCGACGCCGTGCTCCTGCGCCGTTCGCTGGTCGAGCTCCACGACACCTTCCGACTGGTCCTCCTGACGCGGATCCCCGGCCTCGTCCCGGCATGGCGCCTGGCCGACCCGACCGGGGACGCCCACCGCTGGCTGCTGCGACCGGTCATCACCCCGGAAGGCCTCTGACCGGACCGTCGCGCCGGGCGTCCGCTGGCGCGTCGACCGCCGGTCGTCCTCCGCGGTGAACTGGGCCGGCATCGCCGCTGTCGGACTGGCGGTCGGATTTCTGGCCGGCCTCTTCGGCAAGGGGGGGTCGGCGATCGCCACGCCGCTCCTCCACGCCTTCGGCGTCCCGGCGATCGTCGCCGTCGCCGCCCCGCTGCCGGCGGCCATCCCCTCGACGCTGGTCGCCTCGGCGGCGTACCGGAAGGCACGCCTGCTCGACCGGGAGACCGTGGCCTGGAGCATCGCCGTGGGTGTGCCGACCACGGTGGTCGGCGCGGTGGCGACCAGGTGGATCTCCGGTGGGCTGCTGGTCTCGGTCACCGATGTGGTCGTCGCCGGGCTGGGCCTGCGCTTCCTGTTCTCCCGGGGGGACCCGGCCGAAGTCGTCACCCGGCCCACCGCCTATCGGGCCCGGCTCGTCGCGGTGTCGGCGATCACGGGGCTGGCGTCGGGCCTGTTAGCCAACAGCGGCGGCTTCCTGCTGGCCCCGCTCTACGTCGCCGTCCTGCGCCGGCCGCTGAAGACGTCCTTCGCCTGCTCGCTGGCCGTCGCCGCCGCCCTGGCCGTGCCCGGCACCATCGTCCACGCCCTCCTCGGTCACATCGACTGGGCGGTCGTCCTCGTGTTCGGCGCCTGCTCCGTGCCCCTGTCCTATCTCGGGGCCCGGGTCGCCCTCCGGGCCGACGCCGCCCGTCTGGAGCGGATCTACGGAGCCGCCCTGACCGCCCTCGGGATCGGGTTCCTCCTGGCCGGCCGCTGATCCCAGCCGACTCCTCACATGTGCCGTTCGACAAGGCCGACGCCTCACATATGCCGGCCGCCCAGGCCGACTCTCACATGTGCCGGCCGCCAAGGCCGGCGACGGCCTCCTTGGCCCGCTGGGCCAGGCCCCGGTCCGGCCACGCCGCGGGATCGACAGCCTCGGCGTGGCGCAGATCGGCATCGAAATCGTCGTCCAGGAGGCGGGTCACGGCAGGGTCGAGGATGACCACGTTCACCTCGTCGTCGAGCGTGAGCGACCGGGTGGTGAAGTTGGCGGAGCCCACGCTGGCCAGCGTGCGGTCCACGGTGACGACCTTGGCGT
>JALYYN010000381.1 GCA_030946525.1 Actinomycetota bacterium
TCCAGCGCCGCTGATCGTCACCGGTTCGCCCAGGGCTACGAGCGGATCCGGTAGATGGTGCCCACCTGGTCGGTCGCCACCACTTCGAGAGGGAGAGCCCGCTCCAGCTCCTGGCGAGAGGGGAGGAACGAGCGGCGGGCGGTGATGGCGTCGAAGTACACGAGCAGGCCGCCGGTCCGGGACAGGTCGGCCCCCATGGCGGCCAGCTCCTCCGGGAAACGGAGATTGGGGCGACCGGTCAGGTAGTCCTTCTCGGCCGGGATCGGGTCGACGACGCGCCCGGTGAGGAAGAACACGGCGTCGAAGCCGTTGCTGTAGACCACCGCGGGCGCCTCCAGGCCGGACGGGGCCAGACGGGCGACGACCGCCGACCGGCGCCAGGCGGCCGCCGTGTACCCCCGGCGCGAGATGCTCGTGTCGGTCACGCCTCCCGCCGCCCAGGCCGTGCCCGCCGTGAGCTGGGCCAGCACCACGACCCCGGCGACGGCGGTCACGCCCGTCCGCCCCCGCCGGGCCCACACCCATGGGACGGCGAGCAGAATGCCGACCACGTGGAGGGGCATGAGGAACCGGGCGTCGAGCCGGCCGGAGGCGTCGATCAGCACCCGGTCGGCGACGAGCACGACCAGGTAGGAGACGGCGAACGCGCCGAGCAGCAGGGGCAGGTGTCGCAGGGACCTCGACGCCGAGCCGTCCACGCCGGCGGATCGGGGCCGGCCCAGCACGACGACCGCGGCGACCACGAGGACCAGGGCCAGCACCGGCCCCACCGGCGGCCCCGGCCACGGGACGACCCAGCGGGCCAGGGGGCGGGGGGCCTGGCCGAGGTAGGCCCGGTCGAACAGGTGGAACGCGACGGTGCGCTCGTCGGCCGGTCCCCGCCTCCCGGCCCACGCCAGCCAGGCCGCCACCGGGGCGAGGGCGATGGCGGCGAAGAGCGCAGCGTCGACCATGCCGTGGAGCCGGCGCTCCCGGCCCCGCCAGACCAGGGCACCGACGGCGGTCACCACCAGGGCCACGCCGACGTACCGGGTGAGCACGGCCAGGGCGACCAGCGCCGCAGCACCCACCAGCACGGCCGTCCGGCGGCTGTCCAGGTATGCAGCCAGGACCACCAGGCCGCCCACCGCCAGGACGACGAACAGGGGCTCGCTCAGCGCCGAGCCCGAGAAGGTGAGGACGTCGACAGCCATGGCGGTGACGGCCGCGCCGACCAGCGCTGCCAGCGGCGAACCGGTCAACGCCTGCAAGACGAGCCCGACCAGGATCACCGTCGCCCCCAGGACGGCGATATTGACGAGCCGGGCGGCGCCGAGCGGGTCGACGCCGAGCCGGGCCACTGCGGCGATGACCAGGGTGAACATCGGCGGGAAATGTCCGAGTGCCTGCAGCCCGGGGGGCGGTCGGAAGCCGACCCCGTCGAGGAGGTTCCGGGCCGTGCCCACGTAGAACACCGAGTCCGGGCTGACGTACAGGCCCCTGGTCGTCGCCGCGGTCAGCGCCACCATCCCGGCGATGGCGGGCACCCCCACCGATCCGGCTGCACCTGAGCGCGCATACGCGCGCAACTGCAGCCAGAACGAGGGGGTGGGGCCGCTGGGGCCGGTCACCCGATCCGGGCGACGAAGCCCTCGAGCTGGCGGAGGTTGCGGCACTCGAAGACCCGGTCGCAGTGCGGGGCGTAGTCGGCGACGATCGAGTCGCCGGTGTCCCAGTAGGAGCGGGGCTCGGGGTTCAGCCACCACAGGCGGCGGGCGCGGCGGCGCACGTCGGCCAGCACGCCGGAGTTGGCGGCGTGGTAGTTGTTCCGGGCGTCGCCCAGGACGATCACCGTCGTGCGGGGTGAGATCTCACGTCCCCACCGGTGCCAGAACGACCCGAAGGCCCGGCCGTAGTCGGAGTGGCCGTCGGCGGCCACCACATCGGCCTCGGCGTGGATGCGCGCCAGGGCCTCGGCCATGTCGTCGGTGCCGGCGAAGAGCTGCGTCACCTCGTCGATGCCGTCGATGAAGACGAAGGACCGCACCGTCGAGAACTCACCGGCCAGGGCGTGGACCAGCTGCAGGGTGAAGCGGGCGAACGTGGCGACCGATCCGGAGACGTCGGCCAGGACCATGATCTCCGGCTTGCGGGGGGTGGGCCGGCGGAAGCGGGGATCGGCGGGGACACCACCCGTCGACAGCGACCGATGGATGGTGCGGCGGAAGTCGAGACGGCCCTGACGCCCGGCCCGGCGACGGCGGGCCAGGCGCGACGCCATCCGCCGGGCCAGCGGCCGCAGCGACCGCTGCAGGGCAGCCAGCTCCTCCCGGCTGGCGTGGAGGAAGTCGACGTCCTCCGGGAGCGGCCGGCGCACCGACCGGGCCACCGCCGCCGGCCCCCGCTCCTCGACCAGGCGACGGCGTACCTCGGCCTCGACCTCGGTGCGCAGGCGCTCGGCCCCGGCGGCCAGGTCGTCACGCTCCAGCCATCCCGCCCCGGCCAGGAGCCGGGCCAGGGCGCCGTCCACATCGAGCAGTCGCATGGTCTTGAAGACATAGGCGCTCCCGCGCACTCCCCGGCCCTCCTCCATGCCGGCCAGCCGGGCGACGGCCAGCCGGGCCAGCCGCCGCGCCGCGTCCACGTCCCCCGAGGCCAGGGCGGACTCGAGCAGGGCCGCCAGGTCGAGGTCGGCATCGTCGGGCTTGTCGCCGGCCGTGGGGCGCAGCGAGAAGAACGAGTCGAACACCGCGTCGAAGGCGGCACGGTGGTCACGGCGCTTGACCATGGTGGCGGCCATTACCGTCCGCAGCGCCTCCCGGTCGTCGAGCGCGACGTGGCGGACGGCGTCCATGGCGTCGACGTTCTCGGTCAGCGACACGGGCAGCCCGGCCGCCCGTAGCTCGCCGACGAAGCCCGCGAGGAGGTCGAGCAGCGCCGCTACCCCGCGGTCTTCAGTTCCCGGGCCGCGGTGGCGATGTCGGCCCGGTGCTTGAGCAGGACGTGCAGGGTGGAGCCGGTGACGGCGGGATCGAGGGCGTCGATGCCCAGCACGACGAGGGTGCGGGCCCAGTCCAGGGTCTCGGACACCGAGGGGGGCTTGCGCAGGTCGAGCAGGCGCAGGCTGCGGACGATCCGGGCCACCTCGCCCGCCAGGTGGGCGGGCAGCTCGGGCACCCGGGCCAGCACGATCTCCCGCTCGCGCTCGACGCTCGGGTAGTCGAGGTGGAGGTAGAGGCACCGGCGCTTCAGGGCCTCGGAGAGGTCCCGGGTGCCGTTGGAGGTCAGGAACACCAGGGGAATGCGGGTGGCGACGACGGTGCCCATCTCCGGCACCGACACCTGCCAGTCGGAGAGGATCTCCAGCAGCAGGGCCTCGGTCTCCACCTCGATGCGGTCGACCTCGTCGATGAGCAGGACGACCGGCTCGTCGGCCCGGATGGCCTCCAGCAGCGGCCGGGCGAGGAGGAAGTCCTCGGTGAAGATGTCGTCCTCCAGATCGCTCCACGACGTGCCTGCGCCTTCACCGGCCTGGATGCGCAGGAGCTGCTTGCGGTAGTTCCACTCGTAGAGCGCCTTGGACTCGTCGAGGCCCTCGTAGCACTGGAGCCGCACCAGGCGGCTGCCGGCCCAGCGCGCCACCGACTTGGCCAGCTCGGTCTTGCCGGTGCCGGCCGGGCCCTCGATCAGCACCGGCTTGTCGAGGCGGTCGGCCAGGAAGACCACGCCCGCCGTGGCGTCGTCGGCCAGGTAGTCGACGCCGGCCAGCCCCTCCCGGACCGCGGTGATCGAGGCGAACCGCCCGACATCCGGGGATCTAGGCACGGATTTGCCTAACCACGGATTTGGCCGTCGCCGTGGACGACGTACTTGAGGGTGGTCAGCTCCCGCAGTCCCATCGGGCCGCGGGCGTGCAGCTTCTGGGTGCTGATCCCGATCTCGGCGCCGAAGCCGAACTGCTCCCCGTCGGTGAAACGGGTGGACGCGTTGACGATGACCGCGGCGGCGTCGACCTCCCGGGTGAAGCGCCGGGAGGCGGCCAGGTCGGTGGTGCAGATGGCCTCGGTGTGACCCGTGCCGTACCGGTTGACGTGGGCGATGGCGTCGTCGAGCGAGTCCACCACCGCCACCGACATCTTCAGGTCCAGGAACTCGGTGCCGAAGTCGGCCTCGGTCGCCGGCCCGATCGACGGGACCAGGGCCCGGGCCCGGTCGTCGCCCACCAGCTCGACCCCGGCCAGCGCCGCGGCGGCACGCGGCAGGAAGTCGGCGGCCACCGCGGCGTGGACGACCAGTGACTCGGCCGCGTTGCACACCGAGGGCCGCTGGGTCTTGGAGTTCACGACGATGTCGAGCGCCTGGTCGAGGTCGGCCGACGCGTCGACGTAGACGTGGCAGTTCCCGTCGCCGTCGATCACGTAGGGCACGGTCGCGTGCTCGAGGATGGCGGCGATCAGCGACGGCCCGCCGCGGGGGATGAGGCAGTCGATGGACTCCCGGAGGCGCATGAACTCCACCGCCGCTTCGTGGCGCACGTCGTCGACCAGCACCACGGCATCGGTCGGGAGGCCCGCCTTGTCGACGCCCTCCCGCAACGCGGCGGCGATGGCGACGTTGGAGTCGAGTGCGGCCGAGGACCCCCGCAGGAAGGCGGCGTTTCCCGACTTCAGGCAGAGGCCGAAGGCGTCGCTGGTGACGTTGGGGCGGTTCTCGTAGATGATCGCCACCACCCCGAGCGGCACCCGGACCCTCTCGATGGCCAGGCCGTTCGGGCGGGTCCAGCCGCCGACCACCTCGCCGACAGGGTCGGGCAGGGCGGCCACCTGGCGCAGGCCGTCGGCCATGGCCTCCACCCTGGCGGGCGACAGCCGGAGCCGGTCGACGACCGGGCCTGGCGTGCCGGCGGCCTCGGCGCGGGCCACGTCGGCGGCGTTGGCCTCGAGGATCTCGGCGCGCTGCTGCACCAGGAGATCGGCGGCGGCGCCCAGGGCGGCGTCCTTGGCCGCGGTCGAGGCCGTGGCCAGGACCCGGGAGGCCGCCTTGGCCCGCCGGCCCAGCTCGACAACGGGGGTCACACCCCCGACGCTACCGGATGCCGGAAATCAGCCCTTGTCCATATCGGCCAGGAACGTGTCGGCCTCCTCAGGCGTGCGACCCTCGGCGACGAGCCGCTCGCGCAGGAACTGGCGCAGTTCCTCCTCGGTCGGCTCGCGCTCCCCGAAGCGCTCCTGGATGCCGGACATCACCGCGAGGAGCTCGTCGTGCAGGTTCACGCCGGCGGTGGCGTCGTCCTCGCTCGGCCGGGGCTCGGCGATGGGGCCGGTGAGCGCCAGCCCCGCCCACTTCCACGACAGCAGGCCGCCGTCGAGGCTCTGGGCGTCGAAGCCCTGGCCCCGCAGCCATTCGGCGGCGTCGTCGCCCCGGCTCCCGGCCCGGCAGACGGTGACCACCGGGCGGCTGCGGTCGAGCTCGCCCATCCGCCCGGCGAGCTCGCCCTCGGGGATGTGGAGCGCACCATCGATGTGGCCCGCCTCCCACTCGGCGGGCAGCCGCACGTCGACCAGCTGCACGTGGCCGAGCCGTTCGGCGACGGTCTGCGCGTTCATTGCCCGCCAGCGTACGTCGACCGGGCGGGGCGCCCGCGCCCGACCGTCGCCGCGGGCGGTGGCCGGTGTAGCGTCCCGGCGTGCAAGCGGGGGGCGGCGCGACGTACGGGCCGGGGCGGACCCGGGTGATCATCGTGCTGGCGGCGTTCAGCCTGCTGGTCGCGGCCGGCGCGGCCACGGGAACGTCGCCCACCCGGCTCGTCTCGGCTCCCGTCCGCTACTTCTTCCCCACCGGCGCATCCAACGAGGCGGGCGCCGCCGAGGTCACCACGACCACCGTGCCCGCGTGCCGGCCGGCGGCCTCCCTCCAGGACCGCGCGGCCGAGGTTCTCGTGGTCGGCCTTCCCAACGTCACCGACGCGTCCCAGTCGCTCGTGACCGACATCCTCGACGCCGGCGTCGGCGGCGTACTGGTCACCGGCGCCAACGTGGAGACCCGTTCCCAGATCACCCAGCTGCTTACCGGCATCACCGCCCAGGCCCGCCACCCGATGGTCGTGGCCACCGACGAGGAGCCGGGCCGGGTGACCAGCTTCGGCAGCGTCATCGGGTCTACGTCGTCCGCCCGCCGCCTCGCCGCGCAGGGCACCGCCGACGCCGTCCGGCAGCTGGGCCGCCAGCAGGCCACTGCGTTGCGCGCCATGGGCGTCACCCTCGACTTCGCCCCGGTCGCCGACCTGGACGGCGGCCCCTCCGACGCCACCATCGGCGACCGCTCGTTCTCCGCCGACCCGGCCATCGCCGCCCGCTACGCCGACGCCTACGCGTACGGCCTGTCCGACGGTGGGCTCCTGGCCACAGCCAAACACTTCCCGGGCCGGGCCCACGCCGTCGGCGACGACCACGTCGGCCGCATCACCTCCAGCTCGACGATGGAGGACCTGCTGGCCGGCGACATCAAGCCCTTCGCTGACCTCGTCCACCGGGGCATACCGGTGGTGATGGTGAGCAACGTGGACTACTCCGCGCTCGACCCCACCACGCCGGCCAGCCTGTCGCCGACGACCTACCGGCTGCTGCGCAGCCTCGGCTTCCAGGGCGTGGCCATCACCGACTCGATCGGCATGGGCGCCGTCAACCTGCGCTGGGACATGGAGGACGCCGCCGTCAAGGCCATTGCCGCCGGCGCCGACGCCGTCCTCAACACCGACGGCACCTCGGCCAGGGACATGGTGAACGCCCTGGTCGATGCCGTGCACAAGGGCCAGCTCAGCGAGGACCGGCTCGATCAGGCCGCCGGGCGGATGATCGCCCTGGCCGGCGGCGACCCGATGACGTTCGCCTGCCAATCCGTGACCATCCCGAAGCTCCAACCACAGCCGTAGGAACCCGACCACCCACCAACGAAGGAGACACGATGGAACCCCGCCTCTCGCCACTCGCCGGCAACGGGCACTCGCCGCTCTCGTGCATCGCCCCTCCGGACCTCCTCCGGGACGTCATCCTCAACGGCACCAAGGAGGAGCGCGACGCGGCCGCGGAGACGATGGCGGTCGACCAGACGTTCCGCACCCTGCGGGCCGCCTTCGCCGCCACCGCCGCCGCCAACACCGAGGCCATGCTGCCGATGGGAGGCGCGGGAGGCAAGCCGCATCGCAGCATCTACGACCAGGGCCACAGCACGGCGATGGCGCTGGGCACCGTGGCCCGGGCGGAAGGGTCGAAGAAGGTGAAGGACCCGGCGGTCAACGACGCCTACGACGGCTTCGGCGCCACCTACAAGTTCTACTGGGAGGTCCTGGGCCGTAACTCGATCGACAACGCCGGCCTGCCCATCGTCGGCCTGGTCCATTTCTCGACCGACTACGACAACGCCTTCTGGGACGGCCAGGGCCACATGTTCTTCGGCGACGGCGACGGCAAGCTGTTCAAGCCCCTCACCGGCTCCTTCGACGTGATCGGCCACGAGCTGACCCACGGGGTGACCCAGTACGAGGCCAACCTGGTCTACCAGGGCCAGTCCGGCGCCCTCAACGAGTCGCTGTCCGACGTCTTCGGATCCCTCGTGAAGCAGTACGCCAAGAAGCAGAGCGCCGACCAGGCCGACTGGCTGATCGGCAACGACATCGTCGGTCCCACCCTGGCGCCGGCGCTGCGGTCGATGAAGGCGCCGGGCACCGCCAACCAGTACGACAAGCAGCCGGCCGACATGGACCACTACGTCAACACCGCGTCCGACAACGGCGGCGTCCACACCAACTCCGGCATCCCGAACCGGGCGTTCTACGTGGTCGCCACCGCCCTGGGCGGCAACGCCTGGGACAAGGCCGGCCACATCTGGTACGACGCGGTCCGCGACAATCAGATCAAGCCCACCAGCGGGTTCAAGGCCTTCGCCCGGGCGACCGTCCGCCAGGCCCAGATCCGCTTCGGCAAGACCGGCGCCGAGGTCGACGCGGTGCGGGCCGGCTGGGACGACGTCAAG
The DNA here is from genome assembly GCA_030946525.1 of Actinomycetota bacterium. GTDB lineage: Bacteria > Actinomycetota > Acidimicrobiia > Acidimicrobiales > AC-14 > CADCTB01. Next base: position 8,011 of record JALYYN010000381.1, read on the forward strand.
TTGCCGCTCTAACCGTGGGCACCAAGATCCGCCTCACCCGCAGCGGCGGCTTGGCGGGGATCGACCTGGTCGCCTCGGTCGACGTGGACGACCTTCCCGAACACACGAAGTCGTCGGTCCGGTCGGCGGTGACGGGCCTCGCCGGGGCGGGCGCAGCCGCGCCACCGGCCGGACCTCCGCCCGGAGCCGACCGGTACCAGTACGACCTGGTCATCGACGCCGACGGCGAGCGCAGGTCGGTCACGGCCCACGACGGAGCGCTGTCGCCGGAGCTCCGGACCGTGGTGGACGCGCTGCTGCCCCTGGCCAAGCCCACGTAGGAATAGGCAGTAGCCTTTTTGTCATGCCCGCCCGCCGCCGGCCAGCGGTCGTCGCCCTCGTCGTCGCCCTCGTGGTCGGTTCCCTTGCCGTGATCGGGCTGCTCCAGGTCCGCTCCAGCGGGCTGCAACGCGCCGCCCTTGCGGGTACCGCGGACGCGTCGCCCACCACCCCGTCGACCACCGACGCGCCGCCGGCCGTGGTCGATCCCGTCGTCAACACCACCGTCGCCCCGCCGGCGCCGGCCCCCGAGCCGGAGACGGTCACCGTGCCCGGGAGCACCCTGCGCCGGGGAACGGCCGGGGCCGTCTCATCGCCGGCCACCATCGCCGACGTCGACGTCTCCCGGATCGGCCTCTATAGCATGCCCGGCCAGGCCGAGCCCGACGACACCTTCAAGAACCCCACCTGGGAGGGCCTGCCCCTCGTCTTCCTCGTCCAGCAACGCCAGGGCGACTGGCTGCAGGTGGAGCTCAACAGCCGCCCGAATCACACCACGGCGTGGATCAGGGCCGCCGACGTATCGCTGCGCACCACCACCCAGCGCATCGTGGTCAGCCTGGCCGACCGCTCCCTCACCGTCTACGACGGCCAGACCGTCGTGATGCAGGCGCCGGTGGCCGTCGGCACTTCCGCCACGCCCACGCCCCGTGGGAACTTCTACATCGACGGCGCCGTCCGCACACCCGACCCGGGTGGGGTGTACGGCCCGTACCAACTCAGCGTCGCCGCCTTCTCCGAGGTGCTGATGACCTTCGGCAGCGGCATCGGCCAGATCGCCATGCACGGGACCAACGAGCCGAGCCTGATCGGCTCTGCGGTCAGCAACGGCTGCATCCGCATGAACAACGCCGACGTGACCCGCCTGGCCAACACCGTCGCCATCGGCACGCCCGTCCAGATCTCCTGACCGCTCCTCCCCGGCATTCGCCGGGCCCGGCCGGCGTAGCTACCGGCGCACGCCGAGGTTGAGCGCAGCGGCGTACGCCGACGGCGACCCGGTCGGGGCCAACGTCGTCATGCTGCCGCCCCCGGAGAAGATGCCGTCCTGGGCGTTGAGCGTGCGGGTCCCGGTGTGGGTGCTGTAGGGCGCGACGGCGTACACCGCCGAGTTGGCGGCCTCGGGGAAGAACAGCTGGGAGGTGTGGGTGGTCCCGTCGACCAGCGCCTTCAGGTGGATGTGCGTCGCCCGGCCCTGGTACCAGCCGGGGTAGATCGTCTTGAAGGTCACCTTGCCGCCAGCGTCGGCGATCTGCACGCCTCGGAGGAACGTGCGGCTGGATGCTCCCGAGCCGAAGCCGGAGTAGACGCCCCCGGCGTCGGCGTGCCAGATCTCGACCGTCGCACCGGGGATCGGCGAACACGTGGTGGCATCGAGCACGACGAGGGTCAGCGCAAGGGGAACGCCCGGCTTGCCGTCAGTCACGTCGGCGCGGATCGTCTCCCCGGCGATGTAGTACGGCCCCTCGGTCATCTCGGGGGTCAGCACGCACGTGGCCGGCGCCACCGCGACGGCCGTCGTGGCCGTCGTGGCCGCGGTCGATGCCGGCGCTGCGGTCGACCCGACCGTCGACCCGGCGGTCGACGATGTGGTCGCACCGTCGGCGGCGGCGGTGGTCTGACCCGTCCCCGATCCGCCGCCGCAGGCCGCCGCGGCCATGGCCGCGCCCGCGGCGCCCAGCCAGGCCAGAGCCTGGCGACGGCTGGTGAGCCGGGAGGAGAGGCCCGGAGCGGGCTCGTCGGACGGGATGGGGGTGTCGCGGTCGGTGGCCATGGACGCCATGGTCGGCGCCGGCCCTCGGACCCACCTCGCCGGATGCTGGGAGCTCCCTGGGAACGGGGGGCGCACCGGTCAGCGGGCCCCAGGGCGCTGGGTCGCCATCTCCTCCACCAGGGCGTCGACCACGTCGGGGAGGGAACCGCCGGCGGCGACGATGGCCCGCTGGCGCACGTAGCTGGACCCCCGCTCCAGGGTTTCGAGGTTCGAGGTCAGCTCGTCGAGGCAGCCGAGGCGGGCCGCGACCGGCGACAGCTCCGCCACCAGTTCCCGGACCGCCCGTCGCAGAGGCACCTCGGTGCCGTGGTCGTCGCCGATGATGTCGGCGTCGAGCCCGTGGCGCGCCGCCCGCCACTTGTTCACCCGGATCACCCACTCCCGGGGGACGGGCAGCGTCTCGCCCCGGTCGATCCGCGTGTCGAGCGACTCGACCAGGCTCTGGGCGAGGGCGGCCAGGCCCGCCACCTCGTGGAGATTGGGGATGCCATCGCAGATGCGCAGCTCGACGGTGCCGAAGTCGGGGTGGGGCCGGATGTCCCACCAGACCTCGCGGATGCTGGTGATGGCGTGCGCGGTCACGAGGGTGTCCATGAACTCCTCGAACTCCTGCCAGTTCTCCATCCGGTAGGGCAGGCCGGCCGTCGGCAGGTTCTCGAACACCTTGCTGCGACTCGACGCCAGGCCGGTGTCGCGACCATGCCAGTACGGGCTGGACGCCGATAGGGCCAGGAAGTGCGGGATGTAGGCGGTCAGGGCGTTGGCGATGGCGATCGACTTCTCCGCCGAGCGGACGCCGACGTGGAAATGGACACCGAAGATCTGCATCCGCCGGGCCAGCCACTGCATCTCCTCGACCAGCCGGGCGTACCGGGGATCGGGACTGACCTGCTGGTCCTGCCAGTCGGAGGTGGGATGGGTACCGGAGCAGAGCAGGGCCAACCCCCGCCGATCGGCCGCCGCCGCCACCTCCTTCAGCGTCCCCTGCAGGTCCTCCCGGGCCTCGGCCACGGTCGTGCAGATGCCGGTGATGATCTCCACCGTGCACTCCAACAGCTCGTGCTTGGCCTTGGGGTGTTCGCCGCCCGGGTGGCCGGCGCCCAGCTCGGCGAGGATGTCGGACGCCGCGCTGGCCAGCTCACGCGTACGCCGGTCGACGATCTCGAGTTCGACTTCCACGCCGAGGCTCGAGCGCTCCGAGGCGTTGAACTGAATGTGCACGTGGCGGCCGATGGTAACTGGGCGGCCCGGTCGTCACTATCCTCCGTACATGTTCAAACTTCTCTCGCGCGGGTGGCGCTACCTCACGGCGGCCCTGACCGGAAAGTTCAACGAGGTCGCCGATCCCAAGGTGCAGCTGGAGCAGGCCATCACCGAGGCCCAGGACCAGCACCGCCGGCTGATCGAGCAGGCCGCCAACGTGGTGGCGAACCAGAAGCAGACCGAGATGCGCCTCAGCCGGGCCATGGGCGAGCTGGAGAAGCTCAACGGCTCGGCCCGCCAGGCGGTGGTCATGGCCGACGAGGCCACCAAGCGGGGCGACGCGACCAAGGCACTGGACTACACCTCGGCGGCCGAGGCGTACGCCAACCGGCTGATCGCCACCGAGAAGGAGGTCGACGGACTGAAGCAGCTGCTGCTCCAGTCGACCCAGGCCGCCAACCAGGCCAAGGCCGCCGTCCAGCAGAACTCCATGGTCATGCAGAAGAAGCTGGCCGAGCGCCAGAAGCTCATGGGCCAGCTCGACCAGGCCAAGATGCAGGAGCAGGTCAACACGGCCATGGCGTCGCTCAACGAGGCGGTGGGCCAGGACGTGCCCACCTTCGAGGAGATCCGCACCAAGATCGAGTCCCGCTACGCCAAGGCGCTGGGAACGTCCGAGCTCACAGGCCAGTCGGTAGAGAACCGCATGCTCGAAGTCGAGCAGGCCACGGCCAACAACGAGGCTCAGAACCGGTTGGCGGCAATCCGGACCCAGCTCGGGATCGGGCCCGCGGGTGGCGAAGAGGCCACCCCTCCCGCCGTCACCCCTCCTGCGGGCACCGATGAGCCGGTGACGGGCACCGATTGAGCCCGCGGCACCTGCTCCGACAGGGCTGTCGCTCCAGCCGGGCCGGCGCCCCGGAGGGACGAGTCGCTACGGGAGCGTGACCAGGTCGTCGCGGTGGACGACCTCGTGCGGCGTGCCGTCAGGCAGGTCGGCCGTCCTCCGTCCGGCCAACTGGCGAATGGTGTCGGCGCTCATGCTGACCAGGCCCTTGGCGAACACCCGGCCGCTGCTGTCGCAGATCTCCACCGCGTCCTCGGCGTCGAAGGCGCCCTTCACCTCGATCACGCCGGCAGGAAGCAGTGACGACCGGCGGTCGACCAGCGCCCTCATCGCCCCGTCGTCGACGACCACCGTGCCTGACGCCTGCACGGCGAAGGCGATCCAGAGCTTGCGTGCCGGCAGGCGCCGATCACGGGGGCGCACCACCGTGCCCACTCCCGGGACGCCGTCGGCAGCCCCCTCGAGCACACCGGGCCGGTCGGCGGCGGCGATGACCACCCGTACGCCCGACCACGCTGCCATCTTGGCCGCAGCCAGTTTGGAGGCCATTCCCCCGCTGCCCCGCCTCGAACCGGTGCCGCCGGCCATGCCCTCGAGCTGGTGATCGACCTCGACGATCTCCTCGATGAGCGAGGCGTCCCCGTGCAGACGGGGGTCACGATCGAGCAGGCCCGGGGTGTCGGTCAGTAGCACGAGCACCTGGGCCGACACCAGGTTGGCCACCAGGGCGGCCAGGCGGTCGTTGTCGCCGAACCGGATCTCGTCATCGGCCACGGCGTCGTTCTCGTTGACGACGGGCACCACGCCGAGGTCGAGGAGGCGACCGAGCGTGCCCCGGGCGTGGAGATACTGCGACCGGTGCACGAAATCGAGGGGAGCGAGCAGCACCTGACCGCCGACCAGCCCCCGGCGGGCAAGCACGTCGTCGTAGACCCGCATGAGCCGGCTCTGGCCCACCGCCGAAACCGCCTGGAGAGTGGCGATGTCGTTGGGCGGCGTCGCCGACAAGGCGAGCGCGGGCAGGCCGGCGGCGATGGCTCCCGAGGTGACCACGACGACCCGGTCACCTCGGCTGCGCAACCCGGCGACTTCGGCACAGAGCTTGTCGATGGCCGCCACCGCGATCTCGCCGCGCTCGTCGGTGATCGAGGACGTCCCGACCTTGGCGACGATGATCAATGTCGGCTGCTGCGGCCCGAGCGGCCCTCTGAGCGGGGAGGCTCAGCGTCCGCTCTGCTCCGGCTCGCGCTACCCGGGCCGGCGCCGGCACCGCCCCGACCACGCTTTCGGGCTGCGCTGGTGCGGCGCCGTCCGGGCTCGGCGTCGAGGCCTCCCCCGGCGCGGTACTCGAAGGACATGGTTCCGATACGGACCTCGTCGCCCTCCCGAGCACCCGCCCGGGCCAGGGCACGGTCGACGCCGGCCCGCTCGAGTCGCTCGTGCACGAAGGCCAGGGCCTCGGCCGAGCTGAGGTCGCTCACCGACACGGCCCGCTCGGCCGGAGCCCCCCGAACCACGTAGGCGCCGTCGTCGCCCCGCTCGACCCGCACACCCTCGGGCTCGGGACGGTGCACCACGAAGGCGTCGTGGGCGGGCCGGGCTGCGCGCGCCTCACTCACCAGGGCGGCCATCCGGTGCAGCAGGACCGGCAGCCCCTCGCCGGTGACGGCCGAGATGCGCATGCCATCCCAGTTCGCGGCATCGACAACGGCATCCACCTTGGTGCCCACCACCACCCGCGGCCGTTCGAGCAGCTCGGGGCGGTAGCGGCCCAGCTCGGTGAGAAGGGTGGCCTCCTGGTCGGCCGGCGCCATGCCGTCGACGGACACCAGGTCGACGAGCACGACCAGCACCCGCGCCCGCTCGACGTGGCGCAGGAACTGGTGGCCCAGCCCGCGTCCCTCACTGGCCCCCTCGATCAGCCCCGGGATGTCGGCGACGACCAGTTCGGTCTCGTCGATGCGGACCACACCCAGATGAGGCTCGAGGGTGGTGAAGGGATAGTCGGCGATCTTGGGCCGGGCGGCCGAGATGCTCGAGATCAACGTGCTCTTGCCGGCATTGGGAAATCCCACCAGGGCCACGTCGGCCATGAGCTTGAGCTCGAGACGCAACCATCGCTCCTCGGCCACCTCGGCCTGCTCGGCGAAGGCCGGGGCCCGGCGCCGGTTGGACAGGAAACGGGCATTGCCCTGGCCGCCGCGACCGCCTCTCGCCGCCAGATAGGAGTCGCCCGCCCCCACCAGGTCGGCCAGTACCCGACCCTCGGCATCCTTCACGACCGTGCCCTCGGGAACTAGCACCCGTAGATCGTCGCCCCCGGCCCCGTGACGGGCCTTGCCCTTGCCGTGGGTGCCCTTGCCCGCCCGACGGTGCGGGTGGTCGCGGAAGGCGGACAGTGACGCCACCTCGGGGTCGGCGACCAACCACACGTCACCACCGGTGCCACCGTCGCCGCCGTCGGGGCCTCCCCTGGGCACGTGGGCCTCCCGCCGGAAGGACACGGCTCCGGCGCCTCCGGTGCCGCCGATGGCGCACAGCGCAGCCTCGTCGACGAAACCGGCCACGGGAAATGATCGGCGACCGGGACCGCGTCGGCCCCTGGGTCAGCCTCGCCTAGCTGGTGGGGGTGGCCG
>JALYYN010000441.1 GCA_030946525.1 Actinomycetota bacterium
GTTCAGTCCTTCGACGACCATTTCACCCAGGCGACCATGTTCTGGAACAGCATGACGGCGCCGGAGCGCGACCACATCGTCGGTGCCTTCTCCTTCGAGCTCGGGAAGTGCGTGCACCCCGAGGTGCGGGAGCGGATGCTGGCCAACCTGGCCGACGTCGACGCCGAGCTGTGCGCCCGGGTCGCCCTGAACCTCGGCACGGCCGCGCCCGCCGGGGCCCCGGCCGCCGATGCCGGGTCGTCGGCGGCGTTGTCCCAGGTGCCGGTGGAGCCCGGTCCGGTCAGTGGCCGGGTCGTCGGCGTGCTGGCCGGACCCGGCGTGGACGGCGGCGGCATCGCCGCCCTGCGGGAGGCACTGGGCGCCGAAGGTGCCAACCTCTACGTCATCGCCCCGACGGGAGGCAGCGTGGCCGGTGCCGATGGTCCCGTCCCGGTCGACCGCACGGTGCTGACCACGCAGTCGGTGGAGTACGACGCCCTCGTGGTTGCCGGGGGCGGCTCCGCAATGTCGGTCGGCGCCGATCCCTACACCGCGGTCAACCTGGGCGAGGCGTTCCGTCACCACAAGGTGGTCGCGGCCTGGGGCGAGGGCGTCGCCGTTCTAGAGGCGTGCGGCATCACCGCCGGCGGCCCTGGGGTCGTGACCGGCGACGCGGTCGACGGCGGCTTCACCGCTGCGCTCGTCGAGGCCATGGGCTGGCACCGCCATTGGGACCGCCAGCCGGCCGCCTGACCGGGCGGGCCCGCGGCACGGCAAAGTCACGGGAACCCGACGGGCGTGGCGATCGTCTGTGATACTGACCGAGGCTGGCGACCGAACGAGGTGACGTATGCGACCGGTGCGTGGCGGGCCCTGGTGGGCGCTGGCCTTCGCGCTCCTCGCGCTCTTCGCGCTGATCGGCTTCGCCGGGCCGGCGGCGGCGGACACCACCGTGCAGGTCGACCCGGGCTACGCCGGCGCGTACGTCCCGGGCCAGGCTGTGCCGGTGCGGGTCGCCGTCTCGGCCGACCGGCTGCTACGGGGCACCCTCGAGGTGGCGGTCGGCTCCGGCGCCGCGCCGGTCGCCATGGCCGTGGAGGTGCCGGGGGGCAGTCAGAAGCAGTTCCTGGTCGTGGCGCCCGGCTCCCACGACGAGGCCGCGGGGGTCGTCGTCCGCCTCCGCGAGAGCGGGCGGATCGTGGCCAGCGGCGGTGGCCAGCTGCAGGCGGCGAACGACCAGGAGCTGGTCGGGCTGCTGCCCGGGGCGCTGCACGGCCGCAGTGTGCCCGGCCCCGCCCCCCTTGCCGTCGATGCGGGCACGGCCCGGTTCGCCGCCGTGGGGGAGGCGGAGCTGGATGCGGCCCCCGGCAGCCTCGGCCCGCTGTCGACCCTGGGGATGGACACCGACGAGCTGGCCCGGATGGCCCCGGGCGCCCGGGCCGGTGTGCTCTCGTGGGTGCAGGACGGCGGGCGGCTGCTGGTCGACGCCGGCCGGGGCCAGCCGGTGCCGGGGCTGCCCGACGAGTGGCAGCCGGGCGCCCGGGGGCGGGTGGCGGCCGGCCTGGGCGAGGTCGTCGCGACCGACGGCGCCATGGCCGCTTCCCGGTGGGCCAACCTGGTCGAGCCCACCAGCCGGACGGGCACGGCGGTTCGGTTCCCGGCCGACGCGTCGGTGGCCTCGTCGCTGGCCTCGGCGGCCGGATTACGGTCGCCCCGGCTCGGGTGGCTCGTCGGCTACCTTGCGTTCTACGTGGTCCTCGTCGGTCCGGTGCTGTTCCTCGCCGTCCGTCGCCGGCGGCGACCGGAGCTGGCCTGGGTGGCCGTGCCCCTCGTCGCCCTCCTGTTCTCGACCGGCAGCTACGCCGTCGGCCGCAACCTGCGCACCGCGGCCCAACTCGTCCACGGCTCGGTGCTGTCCACCGGTCCCGGGGGTGCGACCGTCACCAGCTACGTGGGTGTGTTCTCCCGCGGCGGCCGCACCATCCACATCGGCTTCCCGGCCGGGGCCTCGGTCCTGCCCCTCGCCCGGCAGGGCACCGCCGGCGCAGGCGTGACCGGGGTGAGCGTGACCTCGGACGGCTCCGACGCCCAGATTCCGCTCGACGCCGGCCAGTTCGGCATGGTCGCGGCGAGCGGGCCGGTGGCCGGCGCCACCGGTCTCCAGGTGTCCTCCGCCGTCGCCCACGCCGGGGGCGGGGTTACCGGGACGGTGCGCAACCTCGCCTCCTTCAGGGTCGACGATGTCGCCATCTTCGCCGGGCAGGACGGCACCCTCGTCGGTTCGCTGGCCCCGGGCGAGCAACGCGATTGGACCGTCGCCAATCCCATCGCCGCAGCCCGTGGCGGCGTGGAGTTCCAGCTTTGGAACGGCGCGCAATCCGGGCCCAACAGCGACGCGTTCTGGGATCCTGCCCTGTGGCAGGCGGCGGCGCGAGTGGCCGGGTCGGGCTTTCGGGCCCCGGGAACGGTGGTCGCCGCCGGGTGGACTCGCGACTTCGCGCCCGCCGTCCGGCTCGACGGCAGGGCGGCGCAGCCCGGGGGCCGCACCGTCGTCGTGACGAGGAGCGCCGTCGCACTGGCCTCGCCCGATGCCCAGATCGAATTCGCGGCCCGGACGGAGGTGGTCCGGGACCCGTTCAGCGGCGGCTTCGGCGGAGGCGGCAGCCGCCAGTCGGTGGTGCGCTTCGTGCTGCCCGACGGCGCGCCGACCGCCGGCCTGATCGTGCGCGAGCCGTTTGCCAACGCCGAGCTCTGGCAGGACGGTGCCTGGCGGCCGGCGGCGTGCAGCGCCCCGAACTGTACGACGGTCGTCGGCGGGGTCGGGTTCGGCCAGTCGTGCCCGCCCATTGCGCCGTGCGGGCCGCCGACGACTGCGCCGATCGCCAAGCCGAACGTGCTGGGCGGGGCGTTCACGGTGCCCGACGGCGCAGTCCGGGACGGGGTGGTCTACGCCCGCGTCCCGGGGCCGGCGTCGCCGGACGAGGGCGTGCAGGTCACCCTCGGACGGGCCACGTGACCGCGGCCGTCCGCACCGTCGGGCTGACGAAGCTGTACGGGAACCTGGCCGCGGTGCGTGACCTCGACCTCGAGATCCCCGAGGGCAGCGTGTTCGGTTTGATCGGCCCGAACGGGGCCGGGAAGAGCACGACCTTCGCCATCCTGGCGTCGATCCTGTCGCCCACGTCGGGAACCGCCGAGGTGG
>JALYYN010000448.1 GCA_030946525.1 Actinomycetota bacterium
TCCGGGCGGACCAGCAGGTCCACCGCGTTGTCCGGGCGGACCAGCAGGTCCACCGTGACCCGCAGGACCCCGCCCTGGCGCTCCACGTCGATCAGCTCGAAGCCGGCGGCGGCGAGGGAGGGCTCGACCACCTGCCGAACGCGCTCGTGCACGGACTGGTCGGTCACTTCCTCTCCTTCCTTTGCCGGGCAAACAAAAGCGTGGGCACTGCCCACGCTCGGTCACCACCCAATGTCGACGACAGATTCGGCACTCAGCATAGCGCCCGTCCCCGCCGTCGGCGGAGCACCCCGGGGCTGGCTCAGCCACCCCGGGGCGCCATTGCCTGGGCTACGGATTGAGCGTGCAGGGCGGGGTCGACGTGATCCCCTGGTTCCCGTGCCACTGGTTGGTGCCGCAGTTCGGGGTGCCGTCGCGCAGGTCGATCTGGGCGTTCCCGAAGGACTGGTTGCGGAGGATCTGGTTGTTGGCCGGCGCCGCGAAGCTCCCGGCCGCGCCCCGCACATAGATGCCGTTGGCGCCGTTCGAGCGGACGTTGTTGGCCTCGATGACGTTGTTGTTCCCGCCGGCGAACACCGTGATGCCGTCGAGCTTGTTGCCGATGACCTGGTTGTTCCGGATGACGTTGCTGCTGCCGCCCGCGAACACCTCGATGCCGTAGATCCCGCTGTTGGTCACCACGTTGTTGGTGACCGTGTTCCCGCTGGACGGGGTGCGGCCAATGTTCTCGAGGCGTATGCCGGCGGTATTGCTCGCCGACTGGTTGTTGTCGGTGATCTGGTTGCTGTCGATCCTGTTGTTGTTCGACACGACCAGGCCCACGCCGTCGAACGGGCCGTTGTTCCGGACCTGGTTGTTGGTGACGACGTTGTTGTTGCTGTTGAACAGGGCGATCCCGTCGCCGTAGTCCCCGCTGCCGCTCCCCCGGTTGTTGACCGTCTTCATGTTGGTGACGGTGTTCCCGAAGCTGTCGGAGATGGCGACCCCGGCGTCGAACAGGGTGACCGTCCCGTTCTTCACGGTCACCCCGTTCTGGCTCTCGACCAGGATGCCGGGGCCCTCGCCCGGGTTCGGGTTGCCGGAGATGGTGAACCCGTTGAGGTCGAAGGTGACGTTGTCGGCGCCGATGGTGATCCCGCTGGCGCACGGGCCGACGTTGCCGTCGAGGACGATGCTGGCCGTGATCGTCTGGCCGCAGGCGACGTTGGCCGCGTACGCGGGGCCCGCGACGGCCACGACTCCGAGGGAGAGGAGAAAGAGCGAGCCGGCCGAAGCCAGAGGACGCCGAGCGTTCAACGCAGGCCTTTCGTCGTGAAGCCCGCATCCTCCCCCGGTGTGAAGGCCATTTCAATAGGCCCCATGCACACCTAGATGTGACCAACATATAGCGGTGGGACTCTCTGCAAAGGGAGACGGGGATGCGGGCCCGTGGGCCATGCTGGGCGGGTGGAGCAACCGACGCCCCGGGAGGAGCTGGTCGCCAACATCCGGGGACTCGGGCTGGTGGCCCGGTCATCACCGGGCCTGGCCGTCGGACTGCTCGCCACCACCGTCGTGTCGGGCGGCGCTCCGGCGCTGGCCGTGGCCGCCACCGGCCGGTTCCTCTCCCAGCTGCCCGAGGCGGTGCGCCTGGGCGGTTCGTCGGCGCCCGGGAGGAGCGTCCGCGCCGCGTTGGTGCTGATCGGCCTCGCCGTGCTGGTCAGCCAGCTCGTCGGGCCGGTGCAGCAGGCGGTGCTGTTCGGCCTCCAGCGCAAGTTCGAGTCGTACCTGTCACGCCGGCTCATGTCTGCCACCGTCGCCCTGCCCGGCCTGGCCTACTTCGAGGATCCCGAGTTCCGGGACGAGCTCGCCGTGGCCCACTGGATCGGCTTCGGGCCGGTCCACACCCTCCAGTTCCTGACCCAGATGTTCCAGCAGCTCTCCCAGCTGCTGGCCATGGCGGCAGTCGCCGCGACCTACGCGGGCTGGGTGCCGGTGGTGGTCGTCCTGGCCGCGGTGCCCGGGGGCGTGGCGTCGTGGCGGTTCGAGTCGCTGATGGGCATGGCCCGCTGGCGGCGCTCGGAGGACAGCCGCCGGGCCGACTACTACCGGAACCTGGCGACGATGCGTGAGCAGGGCAAGGAGCTGCGCATCTTCTCCCTCCCGGCGTGGGCCGGCGCCCGCCAGGCGGCCCACTGGCTGGCCAGCATGACCGGGATGTGGGCCCTCCGGCGCAAGGGCCTGGGCCTGGTGCTCTGGCTCCACGCCCTCGCCATCGCCGGCCTGGGCCTCACCTACCTGGCCATGCTGCGCTCGGCGATCGCCGGGCGGACCAGCGTCGGGCGGTTCACCGCCGCCTCCATCGCCGCCGTGGGCCTGCTCACCGCGGTCGTCGCCCTGTCGCGCGCCGCGGCCCAGGCCCGGCGCAGCAGCTTCTACCTGCCGTCGGCCCTGCAGGTCCTTGGCCTGGCCCGGTCCGAGCCCAGACTCGACATCCGCGGCACCCGTCCGGCCGGGGACCGGCCCCGCACCGGCATCGCCTTCGAAGGCGTGAGCTTCGCCTACCCCGGGGCTGTGTCCGATGGCGGCTCTCCGCCGACCGTATCCGGCGGCGGCTCTCCGCCGAGGGGGCGGGAGGTGCTGGACGGGCTCGACCTGTGGATCCCGGCGGGGTCGTCGGTCGCCCTGGTGGGCGAGAACGGGGCGGGCAAGACCACCCTCATCAAGCTGCTCTGCCGCTTCTACGACCCCGACGAGGGCCGCATCACCCTCGACGGCGTCGACGTGCGGGAGCTGGACCTCCTCGACCTGCGCCGGCGGATGGCGGTGATCTTCCAGGACTTCGTCCGCTACCAGCTGCCGGCCCGCGACAACGTGGGCTTCGGCGCCCTCGAAGCCGCCGCGGAGGAGCCCCTGCTGCGGGAGGCGGCGTCACGCGTCGGCATCCTCGATCAGATCGAGGCCCTCCCCCAGGGCTGGGACACCCCGCTGGCCCGGGAGTTCGGAGGCGTCGACCTCTCCGGCGGCGAGTGGCAGCGGGTGGCCCTCGCCCGGGCCATGATGGCCCAGGTCGGCCGCGACGCCGACCTGCTCGTCCTCGACGAGCCCACCGCCAGCCTCGACGTCCGGGTCGAGCACGAGCTCTACGGCCATTTCGCCGAGCTGAGCCGGGGCCGGACCACCCTGCTCGTCTCCCACCGCTTCTCCACGGTGAGGATGGCGGGCCGGATCGTGCTGCTGGCCGGCGGCAGGGTGGTGGAGGACGGCGGCCACGAGGAGCTGGTGGCCGCCGGCGGGCGCTACGCCGAGCTCTACGAGGTCCAGGCCTCCCACTACCGCATGACCCTCACCCTCGAGTGAGGCGCCACAGCCACACCCGAACCACGGACGGGCGCGTTCGGCCGCTCCCTGCGGGTCTACCGGGTCATCCTCGGGCTGGCCTTCGAGACGGCACGCAGCAAGGCCACCGCGCTCTTCGTGGGCGCTGCCGTCTTCGGGGTCGCCGGGGCGGTCACCGGGCTCATCACCAAGCTGGTGGTCGACGCCCTGTCGGGCGCCCATCCGGGCCGGGCCTTCGCCATCGGCCTCCTCTACCTGGCCGTCTTCGGCGTGGGGGCCCTGATCGACGACCTGTCCAACGTCCTGCAGGCCGACCTGGGCGACCGCACGAGCCAGGCCGTCGAGCAGAAGCTCATGGGCATCGCCTCGTCGGCGGCCGGCCTCGAGCACCTGGAGCGGCCGGAGTACGCCGACCGGGTGAAGCTCGTCCGCGACCGCAGCTTCATCCCCTACTTCGCCTTCACCAACTCAACTCCTTCTCGTCGATCTTCTTCGGCCTGATCGCCGCCGTCGTCCTGCTCGGCTTCGTGCACCCGCTGCTGATGCTCCTGCCCGTGGTCGTCGCCCCCGGGGTGGTGGTGCAGTTCCGGGCCTACCGCAGGCACTTCGCCCGCCACGACGCCGTCGCCCCCGACGAGCGCCTGGCCCGCCACTACCTGGAGCTGGCCACCGAACCCGACGCGGCCAAGGAGATCCGCCTCTTCGGCCTCGGTCCCCACCTGATCGAGCGCCACCGCGTGCTGACCGACGCGTACGACACCATGCTGTTCAAGGACCAGCTGCGGCGGGCCTGGGCCGGGGTCGCCGCCGGCGGCCTGTACGGCGCCGGGCTGGCCGGCGCCATCGGCTTCGTCGGCTGGCTCGCCCTCGACCGCCGGGCCTCGCTGGGCGACGTGGCCCTCACCGTCCAGGTCGCCCGCCTGGCCATCGGACAGGTCCAGAGCGCGGCCCGCCAGGCTGCGTGGCTGGCCGAGCTCTCGTTCGTGGGTGAGCGCTACCTGTGGCTGCTCGAGTACGAGCCCGACGTGACGGTCAAGCCGGCCGGCGAGGCGGCGCCGGCGCCGGCCCGCATCGAGCAGGGCATCACCTTCGAGGCCGTCTCCTTCGCCTACCCGGGCAGCGAGGAGCGGGTCCTCGACGACGTGTCGCTGTTCATCCCCGCCCACACCACCGTCGCCCTGGTGGGCGAGAACGGCGCCGGGAAGACCAGCCTGGTCAAGCTGCTGTGCCGGTTCTACGACCCCACCGCGGGCCGGATCCTGGTCGACGGCGTGGACCTGCGCGACCTCGACCTCGACGGCTGGCGGGCGGGCACCGGGGCCGCCTTCCAGGACTTCGTCCATTTCCAGCTGGTGGCCAGCGAGGCCGTGGGCGTCGGCGACCTCCCGGCGGTCGACGACCTGGCCCGGGTGGGCGCCTCAGCCGCCCAGGCCGGTGCCGACCGGGTCATCGACCGACTGCCCCAGGGCCTGGCCACCCAGCTCGGTCGGTGGTTCGAGGGAGGCGTCGACCTGTCCGAGGGCGAGTGGCAGCGGGTGGCCCTGGCCCGGGGCCTCATGCGCCCCGAGCCGGCCATGCTCATCCTCGACGAGCCCACCGCCAGCCTCGACCCCCGGGCCGAGCACGAAGTGTTCGCCACCTTCGCCCGCATGTCCAGGGGCGACGCCGGCGACGCCGCACCCGTCACCATCCTCGTGTCCCACCGGTTCTCCACCGTACGCATGGCCGAGCTGATCGTCGTCCTGCACGACGGCCGGATCGAGGAGCTGGGCTCCCACGACGAGCTCCTCGCCACCGGTGGCCGCTACGCCCAGCTCTTCCGCCTCCAGGCGTCGCGCTACTGATCGCCCGGGCGCCGGCCCGGGGGTGGGCCGGCCGGACGGCCTTTTCCGGGTAGATGCGGCTTGCCTAGGGTGAAGGCGTGACGAGCCGGGAACGAGTGGGGCTTCGGGGCGACCCCCTCACGCCTCCCGGCCGCCGGGCGCGCCCCGCCCTTCCCGGGAACCTGCTGGCCATGGGGGCCCAGAGCCGGCGCCGGGCGATGCTGACGGTGAGCGATCAGGTCGTCTCGTCAGGCTCGAACTTCGCCACCGGCGTGGCCGTGGCCCGGCTCTCGGGGATCACCCAGTTCGGCCAGTACATGGTCGTGGTGGTGTTCTGGCTGGTGCTGGTCGGATTGCACCGGGCGCTCATCACCGAGCCGATGGTCGTCACCAGCCGCGACGCGGACGACCTGCGGGCCCGGCTGGCCGACGGCCTGGCCGCCGAGGCGGTCCACGGGTGCGCCGCCGGGCTGTTGGTGGCACTGGGCGGAGCCCTGGCCCTGGCCGGCGGGCACTCCCTCGGCGTCCCCCTGCTGGCCATGTCCGTGTGGCTGCCGGGACTGCTCATCCAGGACTACTGGCGGGCGATGGCCTTTCAGCAGGCTCGGCCGGGCGCCGCCCTGGCCAACGACACCGTGTTCGTCGTCGTGCAGGCCGCAGCCACTGTCACCTTCGCCGTCGTCGGGTGGCGGTCGGTCGGCTACATGATCTCGGCCTGGGGCCTGGGCGGCGCCGCCGGGGCCGCCTACGGCTACCGCCGGTTCCCGTCGATCAGCCGCCCGGTCCAGGGCTGGCGGATGCTGGAGCGGCTCTGGCCGCAGAGCCGCTGGATACTCGCCGACTTCGCCAGCGGCTACATGACCGAGCAGGCCAACCTTCTGCTCGCCGCCGTCCTGTTGACCACGGTGGACTTCGGCGGCTTCCGGGCCGCCTACACCCTCATCGGGCCCATCCTGATCCTCCTGCTGGCCGAGATGAACCTGGGGCTGCCCGAAGCCACCCGCCGGGCGGCGGGCGACGACCCCCATGCCCTCAACCACTTCGCCCGCCGCCTCAGCGCGGTCACCTTCGTCTGCATCGCCGCCTACGGGGTGTTGGTGGCGGTGGCCGGCCGATGGCTCCTCAGCGTGGTCTACGGCCCGGGCTTTCCGTCGTTCAGCCCCCTGGTCACCCTCGGCGCGCTCTCGTTCGCGGTCGCCTCGCTGTCCACCGGGGAGGGCATCGCCCTCAAGGCCGGCGCCCGCATGAGCCTGGTGTGGCGGGCCCGGCTGTTCGTCGGCCTGGTGTCGCTGGCCTCGCTGGTGGTCCTGGTGCAGTGGCTCGGCGTCGTCGGGGCGGGATGGTCCTCGGTCGTCACCGCCGCCACCTGGGCCGTCTCGATGCAGATCGTCTACCGCCTCGAGCTGCGCCGGGAAGAGGGCGCGACACTGGGGACGTGAGCACTCCCGTCTACGTGGAGGTTGGGTCGAAGCGGACCTTCGCGTGTGCGGTCGACTGGCCCGGGTGGGCCCGGGCGGCCAAGGACGAGGAGGGGGCCCTGGAGACGCTGGCCGCCTACGTCGACCGGTACCGGCCGGTTGCCGAGGTCGCCGGGGTGCGCTTCCCGGCCTCGGCCGGCGAGGACTTCGACGTGGTCGAGCGGGTCGAGGGCGGATCAACGACCGACTTCGGCGCCCCGCAGGCCGTCGTGGGCAGCGACGCCCGGCGCCTCACCAAGGCGCAGGCGGCCCGGCTGGCCACGCTGGTGGAGGGGGCGTTCAGCATGTTCGACCGGGTGGTGGCCGACGCCCCGGCCGAACTGCGCAAGGGCCCGCGGGGCGGGGGGCGGGACCGGGACAAGATGGCCGACCACGTGCTCGACGCCGAGTCCGGCTACTTCCGCACCGTCGGCCTCAAGGTGCCGCCGGGTCCCGAGGGCCGGGCCGCTTTCCTCGACGCCCTGCGCGCCGCACGCTCCGCCGAGCCCGACATCACCACCAAGCGCTGGCCCTGGCGCTACGCCGCCCGGCGGGTGGCCTGGCACGCCCTGGACCACGCGTGGGAGATGCAGGACCGCTCGGAGTAGGTCACTCAGCCTCCGCCCGGCGGGCCACGATGTTCAGGCGGACGTAGTCGATCCGGGACTCCGGCAGTCGCCTCGCCACCTCGCGCACGTACGCCGGCCGCTCGCCCTCGGGGAGGCGGTCGACGTGTGAGCGCAGGATGACGGTCTCCAGGAAGGTCTCCATGGCCCGGCCCGGGTCTATGACGGTCGGCTCGTCGTGCAGCCACGTCTCGATGTCGACGAAGCCGGCGGCCGCCAGCCGGGGCGCGGTCTCCTCGGGGGTGGCGAACGTCCAGGGCCCCGGCCACGTCTCGCCCATGTCGTCGAGGGCGGCCTGGACGTTGGCGACGTTGCCGGCGCCGCCACACTGGGCGACGAGCGGGCCGCCCGGGGCGAGCACCGCGGCCAGGTTCCGGAACAGGGCGTCGTGGTCGGGCACCCAGTGGAAGGTGGCGGTGGAGAAGACCGCGTCCACCGGGCCGACCGGCAGCGGTCGGCCCAGGTCGCATTCCACGAGCTCGACCCGATCGCTGAAGCGCGCAAGGCGCCGGCGGGCCTCGGCCAGCATGGAGGGGGCGGCGTCGGCGGCGATCACCCGGCCCCCGGGTAGGCGATCGAGGAGCGTCTCGGTGACCCGGCCGCTGCCGCAGCCGGCGTCGAGGACCGTCTCCCGGCCGACGAGGGGCAGCCGGTCCAGCACCGCCGCTCCCCACCGCGTCATGGGGTCGGCGATGCGGTCGTAGGTGGCGCCGTCCCAGTCCCGGGTGCCGGCCATGGTTCAGTGTGGACGATGGGCGGCCCTATGCGCACCCCAATTGACCAAAGCCGAGTCGATGGCGGCTCTCCGCCGACTGCGGGTCAGGTGAGCTCCTTGCGGATCAGCTCGACGCGCTGGCCGACGGCATTGGGGTCGTCCCCCTGGTCGGCGAGCATGGCCAGCCGGTCCCGCTCGGCCTCCTCGACCGCGCCCACGTCGGCGGCGGCGATGCGGGCCTCGGCCCCCTCGGCCACCAGGCGCTCGGCCTCCTCGACGAGGGCGGCGACCATGTCGGCCTCGGGGACCACCCGGATCATCTGGCCTCGCACGAACAGGTGGCCCTTCCCGTTGCCGGCGGCGATGCCCAGATCGGCGCTGCGGGCCTCGCCGGGGCCGTTGACCACGCAGCCCATGACCGCCACCTGGATGGGCAGGTTGCGCCCGGCCAGGGCCTCCTCGGCCTCCTTGGCCACCTTGATGACGTCGACCTCGGCCCGGCCGCACGACGGGCAGGCGATCAGGTCGACGGTCTTGCGGTCCCGCAGCGCCAGCGCTTCGAGCAGCTGGCGGCCAGCGCGGGCCTCCTCCACCGGATCGGCGGTGAGGGAGTACCGGATGGTGTCGCCGATTCCCTCCGACAGAAGGGTGGCGATGCCGGCGGTGGCCTTGATGAGGCCGGCCGGCGGTGGCCCCGCCTCCGTGACCCCGAGGTGAAGGGGGTGGTCGGTGACCTCGGAGAGCTGGCGGTAGGCCTCGATCATCACCGGCACGTTCGACGCCTTGACCGAGATCTTGACGTCGTGGAAGTCGACCTCCTCGAAGTAGGCCAGCTCCCGCTGCGCGGAGGCGACCAGGGCCGCCGGGGTGGCCTGCCCGTACTTGTCGTACACGTCTTTGTCGAGGGAACCGCCGTTGACCCCGATCCGGATGGGGACACCGCGGTCCTTCGCCTCCCGGGCCACCGCCTTGATGTGAGCGGGATTGCGGATGTTGCCGGGGTTGAGCCGTAGGCACGCCACCCCAGCGTCGAGGGCAGCCAGGGCGAGGCGGTACTGGAAGTGGATGTCGGCCACGATGGGCACCGGCGAGCGGGGGACGATGGCGGCCAGCCCCTCCGCCGCTTCCGGCTCGTTGCACGTGCACCGCACGATGTCCGCCCCCGCCGCGGCCAGGGCATATATCTGGGCGAGCGTCCCCTCCACGTCCGCCGTCTTGGTGATGGTCATCGACTGCACCGAGACCGGAGCGTCACCGCCGACAGCGACGGAGCCAACCTGGATGGAACGGGTCAAGCGGCGGGCGACCATGGAACCAGTATGGGCGCCAGCGGCCAGGTGGCCGCGGTCACCGCCGCAGGCGGTCCCGACCGGCTACCGCCAGAGGTGGACGATGAAGGGCCGCCGGCTCCGCCGGTGGCCCTTCATGCGTGAGTGGTCAACTCGCCGAGCAAGCTCCGCTTGCGAGCGCGAAACCTACCCGAACGGGTTGGCCATCGGCTTGACGATGTCCAGGTAGAGCGAGGTGATCCCGATCAGGACCAGGATGGCGATCATCGCCGCCGCGATCGGCACCATCTTGCCCACGTCGGCCTGGTACGGCTCCCGGCCCTTGCGTGAGCGGATGCGCTCGTAGGTGGCGATGGCCACGTGGCCGCCGTCGAGGGGCAGGAACGGGACCAGGTTGAACACACCGATGAAGACGTTCAGCAGGACCAGCAGGTACAGCATAGTGAAGGCACTGCTCTCGGCGGCGATGCGGGCGACGCCCACGACCGACAGGAAGCGGGTGTCGTCGGCCGAGGCCGGCTTGTCGCTGGTGGCGTTGGTGAGCTGGCCGGCGTAGTTCTTCAGCGACGACGGTGCGAAGAACGCACCGAGGGCCTTGAGCG
>JALYYN010000466.1 GCA_030946525.1 Actinomycetota bacterium
GGCGGAACAGGGCGCCGCCTTCGGCCAGGTCGCCCTGGCCCAGCTTGGGGATGTCCACCCCGCCCCCTCCACCGATGGCGCCGGCCACGTAGTCGACCAGGGCGGCGATGGTCGCCGGGGAGTACGCGGGATCGTGGCGGCGGGGGACGATGTCGTCATTGCCGGGAGCCTTGTTCGGCAGTGGCTGCAGCGGTGCTCCCGGCTGGTCGTTCGATCGCCCTACCGGGACCAGCGGCATGCGCCCGGTCGAGAGCTGGTAGTCGACCGACGCCCGACCGACCCCGATCAGCGTCGAACCCCGGTCGGTGCCCCGCCCCTGGGCCCCGTGGCACACGCCGCAGTCGGCCAGGTAGGTCTGGCGGACATCCGGCGGGGTGGTAGGAGCGGTTTGGCCGACGGACTCGCCGGCCGTGGCCCAGAAGACCCCGCCGGCCGTGGCCAGCGCCACCATCGGGGCCAGCCACGAGAGTCGTCCGTGGCGGATCATCGACGTATGAGGCCGCTCGACACCGGGCGTAAACGAGCTACTTCGCTCGGGATCGGCCCGGCCGGGCCTCCACGTTCGCCAGCCATTGCGTACGTCGTGGCGTCACGGGGCGCCTCGGAGCGGGGTCGCCAAGAACATTGCCAACCGCTCGCCGCCGGTAGCTATCCCTCGTCGCTGGGCACAAATGGGAACGGCTGATCGCCAGGCGGCGGTCCCAGGAGGTACCGAATGTCACCGGACAGCAGTCGGCAGAGAGATCCCCAGTGGGTCTCGCGTGCCCTGCGCGAGTTCCTTTCCGTGCCACTTGGTGTGGTGGCGGCCTTCGTCGTCATGGCCGCCGCCACGATCGTGTTCGACCAGTCCCACGCCGGCTGGCTCAGCGCGCCTCGCCACACCCTCGGCCACTTTGTGGGCAAGGGTGCCGCGTCGGCGGCGTTGAGCGCCATCGCCACCGGGGTGGTGACTGTCGCCTCCATCACCTTCTCGGTACTGCTGCTCGCCGTCCAGCAGACCGCCGGCAGCCTTTCGCCTGTCGTGTTCGACCAGTTCGTCCGCCGTCGCTCGAACCAGGTCTACCTCGGCTTCTTCGTCGGGCTCGGCATCTACGCCTATGTCGTCCTCGCCGCCGTGCAGCCCGATACACCCCCGGTGTTGGGGGCCGCCCTGGCCATCCTGCTGACGATCATCGCCTTGTTGATCCTCCTCACCCTGGTCTACAGCACTCTCAACCAGATGCGCCCGGTCAACGTCATCTTCGCCATCCGCACCACGGCTCTCGGCGCGCGGGAGCGCGAGCGCGAGCTGCTGGCCAGGACGAGACGCACGCCCTGTGCGACCGGACCGGCCGAGGAGACTGCGGTCAGCCCGGGCACGGGCTACGTCACCGGCATTGACCTCGAAGCTGTGCGCACGGCCCTCGAGGGGGCCGAGAGCGCCGGGGTGGAGCTGGTTGTCACCCTGGGCACCTATGTCGTGGCCGGGGACCCGGTGGCCCATGTTCGGGGGGCCGGCGACCAGGCCAGCCAGGTGGCGGCGGCTATCGGCGCCGAGGTCGTCGAGCTGGGCCGCCAGCGCGACGTCGAGGTCGATGCCACCGCCTCCGTCGAGGAGCTGGCCAACATCGCCTGGACGTCGGGGTCCACGTCCAAGCACAGCCCCGAGATCGCTTCCGAGAGCCTGAACGCACTGCGGGACCTGCTCTGCCGGTGGTCGAACGACGACGCGCCGACCCCCGATCCCAGCGGCGTGCTGCCCGTCTCCTACCGGGACGACGATTGTGAGCGGGTGGTGGACGCCATGCTCGACCTGGTGGCGGTCGCCCACGAATCCCAGCAGCAACAGACGATGGCCCGGGTACTGGCGGCGTTCACCGAGACCTTGCCGCGCCTGCGGGAAGTGGAGCGACGCCGGGTGGCCACCGGCCTACGGGAAGCGGCCCCGCTGCTGGCGCAGCGCGCGTGGACGCCGAAGCTGCGCAGTGCAGGCGCGCGCGCCGTGGCCGCCCTCAGCCAGGCCGGCTGCGACGACGCCGCCGAGGCGCTGCGCGAAGCCTTCGGCCAGGAACACGCTGCTCGAACCGAGCTGAAATGACCCTCCACATCCTCATCGCAGATTGCGGGCTGGCCATCGTGGGCCTCGCCGTCGTCGACGAGCTGCATACGACGATGGGCCCGGCGGCGGGGCCGGGGCCCCTGTCCCGGCTGGTGCTGTCCACGCTTCGCAGAGTGGCCGTTCGAGCCGACAGCTACCATCACCGACGCCGCGGGCTGGTCGGCGGGCCGGGAGTCGCCATTGTCGCCGTCACGGTCGCCACCTGGTTCGCGCTGTTGTGGCTGGGCTGGGGACTGGTCTTCGTCGCCGGGGGCCGGGCCGTGGTCTCATCGTCGACGGGGGCCGCAGCCAGCATCGCCGAGCGGTTCTACTTCGCCGGGTACACCCTGACGACGTTGGGTAACGGGGCCTTCCAGCCTTCTGGACCATGGGAGTGGGCCCCCGTCGGCGCCGCCCTCTCGGGTCTGACGCTGGTCACGCTGGCCATCACCTTCGTCGTACCGGTGATCTCGGCCGTCGTCGGAAAGCGGCGGTTCGCGAGTGAAGTACACGCGCTCGGCTCGACGGCGGACGACATCGCCGCCTCGCTCCACGGCGCCGGCGGCTTCGGAGCCGCGTTGCACATCGTTGCACCGCTCGCTGACGCTCTCGCCACGATCGTCGAGCAGCACCGCGCCTACCCGCTGTTGCACGAGTTCCGCTCGCCAGCCATCTGCCGCCGTCGCTCCCGTCGTGGCCCTGCTGGTGCGAGGCGGTCCTCCTGTTGCGGCGATGCTTGCCGCCGGACCAGCGGGTCCCCCTCGCGCTGGAACGCGCTGTGCTCTCCTCGGTGGCGGGTTACCTCGACGCCGCCGCTCGTCGGCCGGCGTCGGTGCCCGTCCCGCCTCCCCCGGCCGTGCCGGCTCTACGTGCCTGCGGGGCGGTCGGAAGGGGGCGGCGACCCCGGTCAACGTACCTGACCGCCGCTCGTCAATCGTCGCGTTCCCAAGGGGCAGTGTCGTCCATCTTGGCGTAGTACTTGGCCAGGTGCGACTTCACCCGGTCGATGTCGTCGGCGGGCAGGTCGACCCCGCCGCGTGAGCCCTGCATCACCGCACCTGCGGCCATGATGGCGCGAGG
>JALYYN010000471.1 GCA_030946525.1 Actinomycetota bacterium
CCACGTAGGCGTGATTACTGTCGGGGGTGACGGCCACCGCGACGGGTGAGTTGCCGACGGCGACGGTGGCGGTGACGGCGTTGGCGGCGGTGTCGATGACCGACACCGTGCTGTCGCCCTGGTTGGCCACGTAGGCGTGCTGGCCGTCGGGAGCGACGGCCACCGCGGTCGGTATGGACCCGACGGGGATGGTAGCGGTGACGGTGTCGGTGGCGGCGTCGATGATCGACACCGTGTCGTCGAAGAAGTTGGTGACGTAGACGGTGGCGCCGTCGGGGGTGGCGGCGACGCCACCGGGTGAGTTCCCGACGACGATGGCGGCGATGACGGTATTGGTGCCCGTGTCGATGACGTCGACGTTGTTGTTGTTGGAGTCGGCGACATAGGCGCGGGGTGCAGTCGCCGCGGCGGCCACCATGGCCGCCGCCGGCGCCCCCGTGGCCGGGCCGGCCAACGACAGCGGCGCCAGCAACATCGCCATCGCCGGCACCAGCCCGAACCTTCGAACGGATTTCATACCCACACCTCGTTCCTCCCAGCGATCTTCACGTCGTGAACCTTCATGCGAACCCCTCTCGGCGCGTGTGGCAATCCCCGGGTCAAAGCCTCGGGCACTCCCGGCCGGGAGGACGCTCGGTGATCTGGTGGCGCCGAGTTGCAATGGCTCTGAGAGCCCTTCGTCGCACTCACCGTGCCGCAGCTCCCCACGGGTCGGCCGTGGGGAGCCGGCCGGCTAACTCACACCGCAGATCGATTGGCCGATCCAGAGGTCACCGACGGCCGTTGGCCCGATCAGCCTTTGGTGGGCGGCGTAGACGGTGATCGAGCCATCCGCATTGGTCGTCTGTTGGTTGAACTTCCAGGTGAACGTTTCCTTGTCGGTCGAGCTGGCATAGAGATAGCCGCTGACGGTGTAGTTCGCGGTGGGACTATTGGGAATGGACACCGTGGTGGTCGGGTTGCCGCTCGTATCGGTCGCGGTCACCAGCTTGCCGTTGGAGAACGTCGCCGCGCCGGTCTTCCCGGACGACGACGCGGTGCAATTGCTGGCGATGGAGTCGGCGGTGAACGGACCGGCATAGATGCACGCCGTCTGCGTTCCCGGGCATGTCCCCGACGACTGCGTCCTGCTGGCGATGGAGGTCGATGACGTGACCGACCCCGACGCTCCGGTCGTCCCCTGCGTGGTCACCGACTCCGCGCCCGAATCGAAGAACGTGGCCGGTCCGTAGGTCACATCCTCCGAGGTTGCGGTGGCGGTGACACCGGTCGAGCCGGTCGACGGAAGCGTGACCGTGGGCGCTCCCGCAAAAGGAGTCTGGAGGGTGCCGAACAGCGAGATGTGGGCGGAAACGCCGTAAGCGCCGCCGATGTCAGCGGTCACCGTCGCCGAGGCCTGCCCGCTCAAGGCGACGAGTCCGCCCACGAGCGTCGCCATGGCCAGCAACGGCGCAAGCCGTCTGCCCCACCTGCTGGACAAGCTCAATCCATGAGACATGTCGATTCCGATCTGGCCACGCACCGCCGTGGTGCATACCGCCGACACAGGTCGCGTCACCGAGTGGGCCGGACGGAACTGTACCTGCCTCGCGGGGACGTCGGCGGGCTGAAGCGCTGTGGATCAAGCGTGGGATGCGAGTATGGCGTGAGCGGATGCCCAGCCGTGGATGCGGCGTGAGGCGGTACCGTCCGCGCTCGAGGGAAGGAGACACGTGATGGATCGTCGTCACCTCGAGGCCGAATTGCGACGAGCGGGGCACAAGAGCTGCTGGTCCACCTCGGCCGCTCCACCTCGCCTACATCGCACGGATTGGACCCGCGGGTGATCCCGGTCGGGTTCTTCTGGACCGGCGATCAGGCTGTGGTTGCTACGGCAACGACGTCACCGAAGTCGCAGCGTTGTCGGCTCGCCCGGATGTTGCCCTCGCCATCGACGCAGGCGACACGCCCGACCAGGCGCGAGCCCTCTCCATACGAGGACGGGCCAGCGTCGAGATCGTCGACGGCGTCGTGCCCGAGTATCTCGCCGCGGCCAGAAGGGCCATGGATGCCCGAGCCGCGGCGGAGTTCGAGCGGAACGTCCGCGGGCTGTACGACCAGATGGCGCGCATCGCGATCACACCGCGCCGGGTGCGCTACTGCAACTTCGGTGACCGCCGTATGCCGCGATTCCTGCGGGAGCTCGCCGAGCAGAACCGGTCCTGACCGAGGTCTCCTCGACGTCGACCGATTTCGCCGTCTTCGGGGTCGCACGCCGGGCACACCTCGGGCGCCGCGCCCGGAGGGCGGGTCAGCCCCGCTGGTAGCGCCGGGCGGCCAGCGGCGCGAAGACGGCGATGAACAGGGCGCACCAGATCAAGCTGCGGACGGCGAAGTAGCCGGCCGGGTGGCCGAGCACCCGCTGGGCCTTGTCGCCCAGGGTAAAGGCCCGCACCGCGCTGACGATCTGGGTAAGGGGCTGGTTGTTGGCGAACGCCTGCATCCACCCCGGCATCGACTGGACGGGCACGAACGCGCTCGACACGAAGGTGAACGGGAACACGAGCAGGCCCAGGCTCTGGGCCGCCTGGGGGTTGCCGGCGATGAGGCCGAGGAGCACGAACATCCAGGTGAAGGCGAAGGCGGCGAACACGCACAGGGCGACGGCGGCCACCAGGGCGCCGACCGGCGCCGAGGTCCGGAACCCCATGGCGAAGCCGACCAGGGTGGTCACGGTCAACCCG
This sequence comes from Actinomycetota bacterium, assembly GCA_030946525.1. GTDB lineage: Bacteria > Actinomycetota > Acidimicrobiia > Acidimicrobiales > AC-14 > CADCTB01. Next base: position 2,724 of record JALYYN010000471.1, read on the forward strand.
ATAGTGGCCAGCACGGTGTCGGCCACGACCCGGCCGGCGGCGATCGCCACCCGGGGGACGGGGAGCGAGCGGAGGCGGTCGAAGAAGCCCTCCTGGAGGTCGCCGGCGGCGCCGATGGACGCGGTCATCCCGGAGAACA
>JALYYN010000473.1 GCA_030946525.1 Actinomycetota bacterium
GCGGCGATGGGGCGCTGGATGCGGCGGATGTAGCCGGCCTCGACCAGGTCGACCATGCAGCGGCGCGCCGAGCGGCGGTGGCAGCTGGCGGCCGCGGCGATGGCCTCCATCGCCGGGTAGACGGGCTTGGCGCTGTCGTCGGAGTACCGCAGGGCGGCCAGGGCCACCGTCTTGGTGCAGTCGGTCAGGGTGGGGTCGAGTACCAGGCGCTCGGAGATGCGCCGGCGCCGACGGCGGTCGCGGCGGAAGTCGCGCTTAGCCTGCTTGGCGGTCCGCTGCGTCGACGGGGCCGCTCCCCCCGGCGCGGCGGGCTCTGAGGGGGCCGAGGAGCCCTCCATGGCGGCGAGGGCGTCCTCAGGCGGCATCGGTGGCCTCCTGGGCGCCCTGGGCGCTTTGGGTGGCGCTCCAGGCCGCTAAGGCGTGCCAGGCCTCTACCGCGGCATGGAGGCGGCGGAGATACTCCCCCACTGCCGGGCGGCCGAGGGCCTCGGCCAGCTCGTGGCGCTGGCGGGGGGCGGTGGCGCCCCACACGCCGTAGCGGTAAGGGGTGGGGGCCTCGGCGACCATGGCCGACCACAGGCAGATCTCCGCTACCGGACAGCGCCGGCACAAGAGTTGAGCCTTGCGGTGGGTGGCCGGGGTGCCGTGGAAGAGGGCGGGGTCACTCCCCCGGCAGGCGGCGAAGCGCTGCCACTCGGGTGCTGGTGGTCGAAATCGGACGTTGGGAGCTAGCCCACCGTCACACGGCGGGTGTAAAGTCGGGGCCACAGCGAAGTAGCTCCTTTCAGAGGAGTGGCGTAGGGCGTCCTGCCAGGGGCGCCCTTCTGCTTTTGGGGCTAGGTCACGCGGAGACGGGCAGCTCCTCGTCGTCGAGGCGATCAAGAGCCGTCTGGAAAGCCGTCTGGAGGGTCCGGCGCACGTGCGCTCGCATGTCGGGCGGGCTGACTACGCGAGCGTCACCAACTGCCTCGGAGGCCAGGGCGATCATGTAGGAATTCACACTCATCCCCTGCTTCGCAGCGGCATCCCGGACGGCCTTCGCCAGGGCCTCTGGCATGCGCGTCGTAACCTCCTTGTGCCCCGCCTTCTTGTACGTGGGCCGCTTGCGCCTCGCCGGCTCTACCGGTTCATCCACGTCGGTATCCCCTTCCGTACTGTCAAGCGCCGACTTGGGTGCCAGCGCGCGCACGGCGTTCAGCATGCGCGCGTTGGCGGCTCCGAGTGGTGGATGGTCACACGAGGGCATGCCCAGTTCGCTGGAGCCATCTTCGTTACCTACTTGCCGCCGTGCCTACATGACTACGTGGCGACTTAGCGCCTCAGTTGAGCGCGGGCCTGTCGGGCCGCCTCGACATCGCGCCTGGCCAGCTCGGCAGCCTCTGCTGCGAGCTCGGGCCGGGACAGCCATAACACTACGAGTGCTCGCACCCGGGTCGTGATCGGGATGCCGTCATCGACGTGGGCCAGCTGAAGCGCCCGTAGTTGGTCGTCCGTGAGGTCTAGCGCCACCCGGCGGGGGTACGGCTTGCCAGCGGAGCGATTCGACCGCTGGATCGTCGCCTCCGTCGATCCGTCGCCCTCCCGCTCGGGCTCGGACAACGAACCAGCACTGGTATTGCTGACGGCCGGCAGGCCGGTGCGCCGGCGTGGGCCCATTGCTGCGGCTAGAGCCTTCTTGTCAGTCATCGCTCGCTCGCCTTCTCGATTTCGTCCAACAGGTCGCGGCCCGCTTCTGCGAGCACCCCACTCGGCCGGCGGCCGAAACATGCCGCGATGGCCTCTCGCTGTGGATAAAGCGTCTCGGCGACGTGCTGCTGCTCTGTGGCCAGCGCTTCGGCTGCAGCGGCCAGGCCTCGGGTCCCGACCCGCACCTGCGAGAGCACAACTGCGGCGGACTTGCCCGCAGCCGCAGCTGCTTCGAGAGTCGGCCAGAGACGAGACATGTCGGCCGCCGTTGGCCGGGCTGGGATCAGTACCAGATCAGCCACGGCCAGAGCCGAGGCGGTGATCCTCGGGTCGCCCGGCGGGGTGTCGACCACGACTAGCGCGTAGCGACCTGCGCCGATCGCCTCGAGCCGGCGAGCGAGATCCCGTGTCGGCAGGGCCACAGTGGCCGACAAAAGCGGCTCCCCCAGCTCATCGGCCAGCTCAGCCCAAGTCATCGCGGAGCCTTGGGGGTCCGCATCCACCAGCAAGGCGGTGCCATGACGCTTGGCGGCCGCTTCGGCCAAGGAGACGGCGACCGTGGTCTTGCCCGTGCCGCCCTTGAGTCCGGCCACCGTCACGATCATGGGATCCAGCCTACCGAGCGCATCGGCTACTTGCCGCTATACCCACCTGTCAATGTGCCTACTTACCTACTTACCACCCTTACGGCAATGAGGACGTGTGGTCGTGCTCGATAGGGAGGCGTCTCACCCGGACGCGGTCGTCGCCGATCACGACAGCCGCTCCATCGTTCAGATCACCCGCAACCTGATCGAGGTTTGCGAGAAGGAGCGCTGCTTGGCCCTCTGGCCGACGTGTCACCTCGCCTCGGAACAGCACGACGCTCGGCTGCCTTGCCCCGGAGAGAGCGAGAAGCGCACCGAAGTCCGTGTCGAGCGTCATCAGGACCCGACCCTGTTCCAGAGCGGTTGCGAGCACGACCGGGTCCGGTGCGCTCTGGAGGCCGACATCTCGCACATGGACGATGTCGTGACCGGCGGCATGCAGCAGATCAAGGACTCGCGGTGAAAGACCTTCGTCGAGGAGGAACTTCAAGCGCCGCGGCGGAGGGGGAGTTCGCGCTCCCGAAGGGCTTCGGCGGCGTACTCCAGCGCCGCTCGGATGTCGCCGGCTTCGAGATCAGGGTAGTCGGCGAGGATCTCCTCGTCCGTCATGCCTTCGGCCAACATGCCGACGACGGTGGCGACAGGGATGCGCAGCCCGCGGATGCAGGGGACGCCGCCCATCTTGTCCGGCTCGACGGTGATTCTTTCGAAGCGCACGGCTCCTCCCTTCGTCGACAAGCGTAGGTCCCTGCGCATGGGGGAGTGCCGGGATGGGGGGAGTTCTTGGGCCTCCTACAACCCCAGTCGCCGGGCCGAGGTGTGGCGGAACAGGTCGGCCTCCCGCACGTAGCCCGAGATCGACTCGGCCGAGCGGTGGTGGGTCTGGCTCATGACCTCCAGGTCGGTGGCGTCGTTGCGCTTGGCCTGGGTGACGTGTCCGGCCCGCAGGCTGTGGCCGGCGAAGAAGGAGGGATCCAGACCGGCGGCCAGGGCGGCGCGCTTCACCACGGCAGCCACGGCCTGGCCCGACAGCCGGCCAGGCCCGAGTCGACCATGGCGGTCGATGGGGCGGAACACCGGGCCGGTAGCGGGAGCCGTCCGGGCCATCCACGCCCGGGCGGCGGTCACCGGGCAGGTGGCGGGGACCGAGCCGTAGACGAGCACCTTGCGCCGCCCCCGGGACTCCTGGTCGACCTTGGAGCGCCGCAGGTTGATGGCCATGCCCTCGGGGCGGTCCTCCAGGTCCTCGACGTCGAGGGCGGCCAGCTCCGAGCGGCGGAAGGCCCCCATGTAGCCCACCAGCAGGATGGCCCGGTCCCGCACGCCGGCCAGGGTGTCCGGGCTGCAGGTGGCCACCAATGCGAGGACGTCCTCGGTGAGCAGGGGCGACTTCTGGGTGGGGGCCATGCCCTTAGTGCGTCGGATACCGGCCAGGACCAGGCGGACGCTCTCGACCTCGGTGGGGGAGAGGTAGCCCGCTCGGCGATGGCCCTTGGCGATGCCCACCGCCCGGCGCACCACGGTAGAGGCCTTGTGGTCCCGGGCGAAGTCGGTGAGGTAGAGGGCGACGACCTCGGCATCGGCAGGGAGGGACTCGAAGCCATGGCTCCCACACCAGGACACGAACGCCCGCCAGTCGGTGGCGTAGTTGCGCCGGGTGCCCTCGGCCTCGGCGGCGGCCAGAAAACCCCGGGCCTCGGCCACCAGCTCGTCGAGCGTCGCCGGAGGCGGGGGAGCGGGCGGTGATGGGGGAGTGGCGGACTGCAGGTCGAGGCTCACGGCCTCAGCATTTCAGGCGGTCTGTGACAGGGTCCGGCTCAAACGAACACCGTACGACCGGGAGGTGACACTTCGCTTTCGCCTAGGCGCCAGAACCGTCGAGATCAGTGCAGAGGCGTCCGAGTCGGACAGCGATGCTCGCCTCGACGTGGCCATGCTTCGTCTCAAAGACGCGCTCCCGCC
>JALYYN010000506.1 GCA_030946525.1 Actinomycetota bacterium
TGGTTCGTCCCACGAGGTCGATCCCGGGAACCGCAGCCAGGGCCACGCCAAAGACCCCGAACGCAACAGCGCCCAAGAGCGCGACCCGTTGACGTGGGCCACCTCCGATGCTCAGTTCCCCCCGGGAACACGAGGTCTCCGTCATGGGGACCATCCTGCATGACGCACGCCCTGACCGATACGGTAGGCCCCGACTCGAAGGGTGGACGGCGCACGCGTCGGTGCGATTGCCACATGATCGCGTCAGGAACGGTTGAGCAGGTTCATCAGGTCGCGGTTGGCGAGCCGAGCCGCCTCCAGACTGGACGCAGCCTCCCGGAGCTCTGCTTTCAGTCCGGTGATGTCATGGCGCAGCCCGTTGGCGGCTTCTAGCTCCGCGGCGCGATCCTCGGTCTCGTCGAGCCAGGAGGAGGTGTTGCTCGTCCCTCGGACGACGTCGGCGTCGGCCCCGAGGCTGCGCTCGAGTCGCCGCCGCAGCAGCCCTACTCCGCCGTCACCTCGGTGACCGCAGCCCGGGCCAAAGACTCGTCCACGATGGCCTTGTTGCGGCGAAGGCGGCGACGAGGGACTGCACGGCCAAGTTGTCTCGGAGCCGCCTACGGTCGGCCAGGAAGTGCCGTGTGTCGTCGGGCCGGGTAGGGACGAACCCGAGCGGGATCGACGGTGCCCGGCCTTATCGCTCGGGTCGGGGGCGGTGCCGGCGGCGTCGCGCTCGTCGAACACCGGCGTGTTCTCTCGGTCGCCGTCCTTCCGTCCGCCCGGACGTAACCGCCGATACCGTCAGCGCGGTTGCCGTCGCCTGCCCACAAACTTCAGGGGGACAAGTTTCGAGCACGAGCGTCCGCAAGAGGATCCTCCTGCGGGTAGCGCGTCACTGGCGAGTGAGGAAGGGCAACACGATGTCGCAGCCGGCACCGCCGTGTGTGAACGCGCCGCCGTGCGCACCCCCAGGGGTCTCGGTGAACTCGCCGCGGGTCAGCGCATCGGCAGCCTGTCGCTCGCAGCGGGGCGAAGTAGCAGATGGTGTTCGAGGGCGACAACGAGAGTCGGGACCGTGATGTCGTCGAGCGATGACATGCGACTGGGGTCTTCCAGCCAGTCCCACGCCGCAGCGTTCTGCCCGTCTCTGCCTGACGGGTCCGACCAGGTGCCAGAACGAAAGCGTCTGCGCCCGGTGCCCGACCTGGGCGTCGTCGCGCAGGACCGTAGGCGCTAGTGAGACCCGGATGTCCTCGAGGACTACGAGAGCACGACGAAGAACAGCGAAGAGAACGCCGGGCCCGGGAAGGGCACGCGACCAGCCGCTCGCCGATAGCTGCCCGAAAAGCTGTCCGGTCCCACGCGCTGCGTGGGACCCCAGCCCAGGGTCCGGGGGGTTTCCTCATGGCAAGCTCTTCCTCGATGCCGAACCAGCCACGAGACCGGCAGGAGAGCGAGCGAATGCCAGCCGATCCCGAGACGACCGAGGAGGCCGCCGCGGCCTGGGGGTACCCCTCGCCGGGCGAGTTGCGTTGGCCGCCGACGCTTGCCGTCATCATCGCCCTGGTGATCTACATCCGCCTGCCCGACCGGCTGACACCCGGGCCACAGTTCCTCCTTCCCGCCCTGGAGCTGGCCCTGCTCATCCCGCTGGTGGTGGCAAGCCCCACCCGGATCACGTCGGGGACAATGAACCTGCGGTGGCTGTCGATCGGCCTCATCGCCTTGGTCAACGCGGCCAACGCCGCGTCGCTGGTGCTGCTGGTGCGCTTCCTCCTCCACGGCGGCCAGGCCAACGGCCGCACGTTGATCCGGGCCGGCATCGGCATCTGGGTCACCCAGGTCCTCGTCTTCGCCCTCTGGTATTGGGAGGTGGACCGGGGCGGACCCGTGGCCCGGTGTTCGCCGGATCACACCGCACCCGACCTTCTCTTCCCCCAGATGCAGCTCCCGGCGGCGACCAGGGGGCGCTGGTACCCGCAGTTTTGGGACTACCTCTACCTGTCGCTGACCAACTCGACGGCCTTCAGCCCGACCGACACCCTGCCCCTGTCGGTCAAGGCCAAGCTGCTCATGGGGGCGCAGTCCCTGGTGTCGCTCACCACGATCGCCATCGTCGGGTCCCGGGCGGTCAACATCCTGAGCTGAGGGACCGTCGGCCAGGGTGGATGGTCTCGAGAGACGCGCCTCGTGCTTAGGAGAGGACGGCGCGGTCGAGGATCGACCCGTCATCGGCGACGGCGGTCAAGGTCAACGACTGCGCACGGATCTCGACGGCGACGAAATGATGGCGCACGGCCGACGCCGCTTCGGTGACGGGGCCCGCTCGGCAGCCGGGGATGATGGGGTACAGCGTCTGGCCGCCACCGCCGGTAACCACGTAGGTCACCCCGGCGGATGAACGGAAGCGCTCGTAGTCATGATCATGGCCGTTGAGGACCAACGCGACGTGGTGCGCTTCGAAGATCGGTACCCACAGCTTCGTGACCGCGTCGGTCGAACCGTGCAGCCCGCAGGAGTAGGCAGGCTGGTGGAAGACCACCACCCGCCAGCGCGGTCCCGCTTCAGCGAGGCGCTGGTCTAGCCACCTGGTCTGGGCCTCATCGGGGTGGTTGGCGTCAAGGAAGAGGAGCTGCACACCGGCTAGCTCCTCGGTATAGGGCAGCGCCGGCAACCCGAGGTAGGTGAGCTCCTCGGGGCCGTGGATACCCGCCACGTCGTGATTTCCCAGTGTCGCCCACAGCGGCCGGGACCGGCGCAGGTTGCGATACGGCGCGTCCAGCTGGGGACCGAACAGCTCCGGCGAGGCCACCTCGTAGACGTTGTCGCCCGTACTGACCAGGGCGTCGGCGCCGTGGCCGGCGGCCAGCCACCGCTCCATGGCCTGGGCCACGGCCACCTGCGCCTCCCCGCCTCCGAAGTCGCCGAGGCCGAGGAAGGCGGACAGCACCGGCTCCTCGGGCCCGGGCGCGGAGCCGATGGGCTGGCCGTGCTCGGCCCCGGACGGCGGGGTGACCGTGACCGATCCCGCCGCGGCTGGCCGGGCCTTCCCGACGCCGAGCAGCCGGACAGGACGGCGAACACGACGAGGGCGACAGCCGTACGGGTCGTCGAGGTCGGCCTGCCTCGGCCAGGGGGCATCGCTTGAGGATGGTATCCGTGACCGGCACCACGCCCCCGGCGGCCTCGTGGCCCGCGCCATCGTGGCTCGGACGGCGTGGTCGCCCCCGGCCCGGGGTTAGCCTTCCCGGTCAAGGGCTGCCACGGCGCCGCACGAGTGCGCTCCGTGACCTGGCCGTCGGAGCGGGGCCGGACAGCTACCCAGCGAATCGACCGGAGGAGAGTCCACACGGATCACCACGGCGACCCTGGCGGTGAGGCATCGATGAGAGCGATGGTCGTTCGCGCGGTGGTGTTCAGCGTGGTCGGCTTGGTCTTTGCCGGCCTGGTCCTGCTTCCCTTCCATGTCCGGGGCGGCGGGATCGAGGTCAAGTGCGGGGCGCCTGCGATTGCAGTCTCCGTCCCGGACGTCCCCGAGCAGTGCCGTCGACCCGCTGACCTGCGGTTGGGCGCCGCTGCGGCCGTGCTCGCCCTGGTGGTTGCCGCCCTCGGCCGGAGGAGCCTCCGATCTCGACCCCGATGACGGAATTATGGCCACCGACTACGGCATCGCCGAATGAACAGCCTGCTCAGGGCATCGCGGCCATCGGGCACTGTGACTGGCCCCGAGGAGGGCCGTCAGAACTTCGTAGCCGGGGCGAACCTGGGCACGAAGTCGTTGCCCGAACCGTGGGTCAGGGCGACCTGGCCCGAGCCGTCGGCTCGCATGAGGTAGATCCTCGACCGGCCGGTGCGGGTGGACTGAAAGCACAGCTCGGTCCCGTCGGGGGACCAGGAGGGGGCGTAGTTGCCGCCCTTGTTGTGGGTGATTCGCATCGCCCCGGAGCCATCGGCCTGCATGACGGACAGCTCGTAGCGGCCGTCCCCGGGTGCTCTGGAAGGCGATCCGGGCCCCATCGGGTGAGAAGGTCGGGAACTCCTGAAGGTCCGGGCTCTGGCTGAGGGCGCGGGCCGTGCCGCCGTCACTGTTGACGAGGTCGATGTCGAAGCTGGCCGTGCCGACGCTCTCGAAGACCAGACTGCGGCCGTCGGGCGACCATGACGGGGCGTACTCGGCTCGAGCGTCCTTGGTGAGGCGGCCCTGGCCCTTGCCGTCGTTGCCCATGACATAGACGCGGTAGCTGCCGTCCCGGTTGCTGGCGAAGGCGATGCGTGACCCGTCCGGAGAGAACCGGGGGAAGTCGTCGTCGGCCTGATCGCTGGTCAGGCGCACCTGGTTCGTCCCATCCGCGGCCATGACATAGATCTGGCGATGGCCGTCACGATCGCTGGAGAACACGATGCGCGAGCCGTCGGGTGACCAGGACGGGTAGGAGTCGTTTGACTTGTCGTGGGTGAGGCGGGTCTGGCCCGAGCCGTCGGAGCTCATGACGTAGATCTGCTGGCTGCCGTCCCGATCGCTGAAAAAGACGATCTCGGCGGGGTTCGCCTCGGGCCGGGGGGAGTTGCCCGGGCGCCGCGACCTGGCCACCACCGTTGCCACGCCGCCGACCAGGACGACGCCGACCACGACCGCCAGGGCGACGAGCTGGCTGGTCGGCGGGGCGCCGTCCGGCCGCCTCATCTGCATCGCGACGCACGCATCAGCGCATTTTGCCAGGCGCCGGGGCGTGGATGCTCGGGTCACCAGGCTCTCGGGTCGGTCATCCGAGACCCGGCGACGAGTCCTGTCGTCCTCACCTGACCTCGGCCCAAGTCGGAGCACTCCGGGCGTCTCGGAGCGAGAGCGGGGCGTCGTCCGCATCGGGGGTTTCAGGAAGGAGTGTGAGGGGCCAGCCGCTTGGACCACAGGACCAGCCCGGCGCCGAGGAACGCCGCACCCAGCACCACGTCGGGCAGCCATATCCCTGACGGCAGGAGCACGTCGAGGAGCCGGATCGACCCGATGACGAGCAGGATCAGGGCCATCGTCGCCGCCACCGCGGCCACCAGGCCGTAGACCAGAAGCTCGGCCAGGCGCACCAGCGGGTCCGAGGTCTGGGACCGGACCAGTTCGATCCCGTGATCGAGGCGGTCGAGGAGGTCGTCGGGCCACTCGGCGTCGGCCGGCGTCACACTGCGAACGCGGTCTGGGGCCTTACGGGAGGGCTCGGACCGCGACATCAGCAGGCGGGCTGGGCCGAGCCCTTGGCGATGGGCGGCGGGGTCTGGGAAGCCACGGTGGTCGTCGGGCTGGCGTCGCCGGCGGCGGGAACGGACCGAACCCCGGTGAAGTCGGCGCCGACGACTAGGGCAACGTCGGCAGTGGCCAGGGAGCTGTCGGCATCCAAGGTGGCGCCGGCGTTGAGGTAGCGCGCCAGCAGCTGTGCCTTGGCCAGCGCGGTCGGGCCGTAGCGGACGACCGTGGTCGAATAGGAGAAGGCGTCGGCGTCGCCGCTGCCGGTGATCCCGAAGCCCGCCCCCTGCAGGGCCGTCGCCGCTTTCGACGCCGATCCGACCCCGCCGTTGCCGTTGAGCACCCGGACCTGGACGTCGCCGGGACGCACGGCGAGGGGGTCGGGCGGCGCCTTGCCGTTAATCCTGTCGATCATCGGTTGGGCCTCCGAGGTGTTCAGCCGGAGGACCTGGGCGCCCCCGGCGGTGGTGTAGCCCGTGGCGGGCAGGGTCTGCATGTCGACGGCGTCGGGGTCGAGGGAGCGGAAGCGGCGGGCCAGATCCACCATGTCCCGGCTCGACATGGTGGAGTCGATGGTCAGGTTGTCCACGCCGATGCCGATGAGGCGGTTCAAGGTCAGTGGGTTGCTGATCCCCGACGCCAGGGCCTTCTTCATCATGCGCCGGATGAAGTCCTGCTGGCGCTTGATGCGGCCGAAGTCCGACGTCGGGTCGGAGACCCACCGCCCCGCCTCGTAGGACTCGTAGTACCGGCTCCGCACGTAGGCCGGGGCCTGGAAGCCGTCGAGGGAGACGCAGCCCGCGGCGGGCAGGTCGAGGCCGCTCTTGGCGTCCCTGGCGGCGCGTCGAGATAGATCTTGAGCCCGCCCACCGTGTCGACCGCATTCTGGAAGCCGGAGAAGTCGATCGCCGCGTAGTGGTTGATCTGGATGCCGAGGTCGTCCTGGATGGTCTTGATGAGCAGCTGCGGACCGCCCTCGGCGAAGGCGGAGTTGATGCGGTCCTTGGCGCCATTCACGTCGAGCCACAGGTCCCGGGGGATGGACAGGATGGCGGCCTGGCCCTGCCGGGGGTCGATGTGCAGGACCATCATGGTGTCGCTCAGGCCGGGCCGGTCGCCTTCGGCGATCTTGCCGGTCGAGTCGGCCAGGTCGCCGGTGACGTTGGCCCGGCTGTCCGAGCCCACCAGCAGCACGTTCATCACCTTGCCGGGCTGGTCGCCGCTCAGGCTGGGGATGGTGACGTGCTTGATCCGCCCGAGCTGGTGGCGCAGGTAGAGATAGCCGCTGCCGGTGAGCACCAGGCACACGGAAACGAAGATGATCAGGCCCTTCAGGATCTGCGTCTGCCACCCGTGCCGCGAGGGGCGAAGGGCGGGAGCCCGGCCGACATCGCCCGGCATGTCCCGGGTGACGTCGGCTGAGATGGCCACCGAGGCAGGCTAACCGGGCATCAACGGCGACAGGCGCGCGTCGAGGGTGCCCGCCAACGATGCACGGCCCGGCCCAACCAGCGGGCCGGTTGGGCATTAGCTGCAGGGGATCGGTGCGAGCCTGAAGGGGGGATTCCGGCTGGTGGTGTCTATCCTTGGTGTGTGCCCTCCGGCTTGTCGCCTGTGCACCTGCTGGTGATCTTCGTCATCGCGCTCATCGTGCTCGGTCCGGAGAAGATGCCCGACGCCATGCGCAAGGGAGCCAGGCTGCTGGGCGAGGCCAGGCAGTGGAGCGCCCGGATATCCGAAGAGCTGCAGAGCGTCGTGTCAGTGCAAACCCAGAACATGTCAGCGCCGGCGCCCGAGGCGCCAACAGCGCTGCCCGGCGCCGAAGCGGACGACGCTAGCCCGACGACCACCGTGGCTTCCCAGACCCCGCCGCCTCCGGGCCTTGAGCCGGTCTCCGATGGCGCCGACGCCGCGGATCGCTGTCCTGCGCCTTCAGCGACCGGACCAGTCGACCACCCCGATCGCCCACCGCCATTCCCAGAGGAGCATCACCTGTGAACACCGTGCCGTTGGTGGCCGAGATCATCGGTCCCGACATCCTCATCATCCTGGTAATCGTCGCCCTGCTCTTCGGAAGCAGCCGCCTCCCCAAGCTCGCCCGCTCCCTCGGCTCGGCCAAGGCCGAGTTCGAAAGGGGGATCGCCGAGGGGACCAGTGGCGCGTCGAGTGCCCCGGCGAGCCCACCGGAGGAGCGCGTGACTCTGACACGGGGTGAACTCGACGCCATGATCGCCGAGCGCGAGGCGAAGGGCCGGGCCGCCACCGGCCCTACGTCAACATCACCGCCCGCAGAGGCCCCGTAGCAACTGATCGGGATCAGGTCCGTGCTCGACACCGTCGGCCGATGAAGATGACTCGGCTCCAACACTGCCCCGAGACCTGCCTGGCTCCCACGACACCCCGTCACGTCGAGGCCAGCGCCTGCCTCGCCGTTACCAAGGGAGGATAGTGAAGCAGGAACACATCAAGGACCGCCTCCACCAGGCCATGCGCCGCTCGGAGAAGGTGTCCGAACAGGACCTTGCCGAGGTCACTGCCGTTGTCATCGCCATAGTCGGCGAGGTCGCAGCCGAGCTCGCTCTCGTGATCAGTGAGCTGGCGGCACGGGTCGAGGCTCTGGAGGCCAACGCTGGGTGACCGCAGCCGCACGCCACTGCGGTCGGGTCGCGGCATCTACGGCTAGACGGCTCCCATCGCGCTCTGGGCCCACCAAGCAGTCGAGTACCTGCTGGCGCTCTATTCGTTCTCGCCGCCGTCCATCTTCCAGGGCGCTCGGCGGCCTTCGCCGTGGTCGCCGCCGCTGCCATCGCCGCTCTGTCGGGCGTCGACGGATGGCCAACTTGGCGCATGGAGGTTGATCACCCGCAGAGCGCACGCGCGCTGCGCCATGAGCGAAGCAGTCGCGTGCACCATGGCTGTGCTCGTCCGTCGCACCGCGTATCTCCCCGCCCAGCCCCGATTCCACCCAGGCATTCCATCGGGGACAGCGGCCGGACAGCCCCGGCTCAGGGGAGCTTGCGAGCAGCGGGTTCCGCACTGGGGCGGGTTCGTCGTCACGGGCCTCGGGCTCTCGGGCGGCTGGCCGCCCGATGGACCGAGCCCTGAGCACGTCGGGCGGGCCGCGATCGCTTCGGTGCCCAGGGGCGGCGACTAGCCCGACCCAGTACGGTGCCGGAGATGTGTGAAGGCCTGTTCGGGCCCTGGCATCTCCTCATCGTCGCGGTTGTCGTCCCCACCTGGCTCGCCAAGCGCGGATGCCGCTTTGCCACGGCGCCGATTGTTCTACCGCCTCGGGCGGCGGCTCCGTCGTCGGCGACAGTGAACTGCGCTCGGCGCACGCCTGCTCCTGTCAGATAACGCCATCGGCCGTGGCGCCCCGGCCTGGCGAGGACGTCACCGCTACGGCTGACTCCGCCCGGACCCTGGAGCGCTACCGGGGCTTGATCCGACGATCGGCCGGGGGTGGGTTCCTACATCGGCGAGCCTTCGGCCCCTAACGCCGGCCGTGGGTAACAGCCGAGTCTCCACGTCGGGCAGCTACAGGACGTGGAACGACGGCTGGTGATATCGGACGGTCTTGACCGGAGGCCCACTCATCCTTCAACGGGTTGCGCAGGGGGTCGGTAGCTGAGGCTTTTGGGTGGGCACCGAAAGGTGTCGTCGTCGTCAGGGTGCGGACGACTCGACGAGCATTGCGGTCGCACCCCTTGGGTGTAATAGCGCTGTACGCAGCCCGCAGGGCCTGTTCCTGCACAAACAGGGAGAACTCCGTGCCTATCGTTCCGGTCTGGGTCGTAGGTCTTGTCGGTTGGATCCTTGCCCTTCCCGTGATCGTGGTGATCCTGATCGTCGTGATCATCGTCAAGATCCTCTAGCGACTGCATGACGGCTCGACACGGCGCTGCCGCAATAGTGCGCGCCGTCGTCATGGTTTCCCGCGTCCCGTGCCCTGGCTGGAGGAGGCGGGGAGCTGGGTCGCCAGCGAGAGCGGTACCCATCAACACCTGGCTTCGCCTGGGTGACTCCTGATGACCCCCGGACCCGCTGAGTTGCGCTCGGGTGACTCCGAAGCCATGGACACGTCTCGGGGCCTTCCAGTGGGCAGGGCGCGAGCATAGGTGCCGCTGGACCGAACAGCATTGGTCCCCGGTTGCAGGCATTGGGCGAAGATGTCGGGTCGGTGGTACCCGACGGGTTTGAGGCCGCTGCCCGGCTCCCCGTGCCGTCGTGTGGGATGGGCCCGTTCCAGCAGAGTGCCGGGGGCCGGGTCAAAGCGGCTCGGATGGCCTTCTGACCCCGTCCACCACTTCGGCGTCGCCGTCGCCGTCCTGCCAGGTTGAGTCGACCGATTGCTCGGGGCGACGTTCGCCTTGCATGGCGATGTAGTCGAAGGCCCGCTTGTCGGCGTCGGTGAGGGGTGGTTGCACGATGCTTCGGGGCCAGAGCCGGCGGGCCCAGACCACATTCGCCTCAGCGGCATAGAGGGTGAGCTGCGCCCCCAGGAAGATCCACGAGACCAGCCCGAGCACCGAGGCGAAGTACCCGTAGACCTGCGAGGCGTGGCGGAGTTGGTGGCCCACGAGATAGCCGCCGAGCACCTGGAGCAGCGACCATCCAATGCCCCCCAGGACGGCGCCGGGAACCAGGGCCCGAGTCGGAATCCTCTTCACCGTCAGCACCCGGAAGGCCAAAACGAAGAGCCCCATGTTGAGGCCGATCGAGACGACAACGCCGGCAACCTTGGTCAGGACTCCGCCACCGAAGGCGGACACGGAGGCGAGGACCGTCGTCGCCACCAGCCCGGTACCGAGCAGGCCCAGCAGGCCCAGTCCCCGCAGCAGCCGGGTGACGAACGGAGGTCGGTTGACCCCGGGAATGTTCCACACCTCGGCCATGGCCAGTTGCGCGGCCTGGGTCACCCCGAGGGAGCCCCAGATCAGCCCACCGATACCGAAAGCCAGGCCGAAGGCGCTGCCCTGGAGGGGGTGGATGGCCTGACCGAGCTGTTGGCCGACGATCGGGAAGTCCCGAAGCGCGGACTTGAGCACCGAGGCCCGCAGCGAGCTGTTGCGGTCCATGACGAAGCCCAGCACCGTGGTCAGTAGCAGCAGCAGGGGAAAGATGGCCAGGAAGCCGTAGTAGGCGATCAGCGCTGCCAACGATCCGGCGCGGTCGTCGCCGAACTTCTTGATGACACCGAAGCCGATGGCCAACGGGCGGTGGGTCTGCTGGAAGCGATCGATCCGCCGCACGACGCGCTCCACGGGGTTCAACCGGCCCGGTCCTCAGTAGGACCTGCGACCGGGAGGGGTAGTTGGCCCTCGGAGGCCACGACCTCACGGTCGGGTCCAGCCTCGCCGCCGGCCTCGTGCGCCGCGGTCGCCATGCGTTCCGCCAGCAGGTCCTGGACGACGATGTTCACCACCGCAGCCACGGGGATGGCGAGCAGGGCGCCCAGGATTCCGCCCAGCTCAGCACCGGCCAAGGTGGCGAAGAACACCGAGATGGCGCCGATCTTGACCGTCCTGCCCATGACGACTGGGTACAGGGTGTGGCTCTCGATCTCCTGGTAGACGATGAAGATGACGACGAACACCAGGGCCTTCCAGGGATGGGGATCGAGAAGGAAGGTGGCCAGCGTGACGATCACCCCCGCCAGCGAGGCGCCGATCAGGGGCACGAGATCGAGGATGAACATGATCACGGCCAACACGGGGACGAACGGCACCCGCATGGCCTCCAGGCTGATGACGACCACCATCGAGGCCACGAAGCTGATGAACAGGTTGCCCCGTACGTAGCCGCCGACGGCAGCGAGGCTGTCCCTCGCCAGCCGGCGAGCCGTCTCCCGCCGGCGATCGTCGAGGATCTGGTTCTGGGCGCTGCGCGCCATCGATGGCCCGTTCAGCAGCAGGAACACCGCAGCGACCAGAGCGGTCACGGCGAGGCCCACCGACGTCGCCGCCGTCTGGGCCACCCCGAGCAGCACCTTCGACTTTCCGTTGAGGCGCTTGGGCAGGTCGTGGAGGAGGCGCTCGGTCTCGCCCCGCAGATCCGTTCCCTGCAGTCGCGGGCCGACCAGGGGCAGCTCTTTCAGTCGCTCGGCCGCATCGGGCAACTGCTTGCGGAACGTCTGGCCCTGTTGGACGACAGGGCGGACCACCACGAAGCCGATGCCGACGAACAGGCTCACGGTGATGAGGCTGACCAGCGCCACGGCCAGGCCTCGCCGGTGCAGGCGACGCTGGAGGCTGGTGACAGGCCGGTCCAGGGCCGCCGCCACCAGCCCCGCCATGAGGATCAGCACGACCAGGCTCTTCAGACGAAAGACAAGCCAGGCCAGCACGAGCATGCCGAGCACGACGGCGGTGATGCCCGCCGCCCTCCGGTAGGGACTGTTGGTATTCGAACGCCTCTCCGGCGACCCAGATGCGCCGGGCCTTGAGTCGCCGAGAGACTGATCTTCCATGCCAACACCATGCCCATCGGTGCAGCGTTGTAGGCACGCCTCAGCGGCGTGCCGGCTGTCCTTGACTGACCCGCCGAGTCGGCCGGTCGAGCCTCAGTGACTCGAGGGGTTACCCGGGGCAGCCGGCTCCGGTTGGAGCTCCTCGCACTCCACCCGTGTCCGGGTAAGGGTGAACACGGAGAGAACGATGACGGCCACGCTGGCCACCTCGATCACGACAGCGATGGGATGGAAGGCGATACGCTCGTGGAAGGCGACGACGCCGATGAGGGCCGAGGCCCCCGGGTCGGAGATGACCACCAGCGGCATGGACGCGTCAAGAGGGCCGGCCTGCAGGGCGCTCTGGGCCAGCAGGAAGCCGACGCTGGCGATGATCAGCCAGGTATAGGGCTCCCAGGACGTGACCGCCTCGTACAGCCCATGATTGAGGACCTGGCCCGAACCCTTGGCCAGAGCTGCGGTCAGGGCGAAGACCACGCCGCTGGCCGCACCCAGGCGTCGCGCCCGGGCTCGCCCGGCCGCCTTGGGTGCTCCCCCCACCAGCACGGCCACGGCGGCGGCGGTGATGGCGATGACGGCGACCCATCCGGCTCCGGTGGCTTGGGAGCGGCCCCGGGTGGGATTGGCCAGCATCAGGAACACCGACAGACCGCTGACCAGGCCGAGGGCGCTCAGCCATTCCTTGGCCTGGAGGCGCCGGTGGTTGACCGCTGCCGCCACCGGCAGGGAGAAGAGGAGACCGGTGATGAGAAGCGACTGGACCACGAGCAGTGCCCCACGGCGCAATGCCATGAACTGCAGGATGATTGCCACCAGGTCGGTGAGGTTGCCCAGCAGCCAGCGCGGCCGGCGGACGAGCTGCAGGACCAGCCCTGGCCGCATGGAGTGCTTCGCATCCACCTCCGACGCAGCCGAGTGCTGAAGGACCGAGGTGATGCCGTACATCGTGGCCGCACCAAGCGCCAGGAAGATCGACTCGGGGTGAGCCAGGAGGCTGTGGTAACGGTGATGCACCTCCAGGTACTACCCCGATGTGACCATCTGTCCCGGATCAGTGGATCCGTGGAAGAGGCCACCCCGATATCGGCTGGCCCCGGGACATCCGTCCGGCCCTGTGGGTCGGCCCCGCTTGCACGCTGTCGGCAAAGAGGTCGGTCGGAGGCTTGAAGGGGTCCAAGGCCCATGCCCGCCTCCATCCCGTTGTCGGGATCGGGCCCCCCCAGCGGCGGCGCTGGAGCGATGCCGCCGCAGCCAGCGGCTGAATCGCTCATGCCGAGATGCAGGTCCCCCGTATCTCGGCGACGCCGGCCCCCCGAGCCCTAGCAACCCACTACGAGCCCGGGGCCGGACCTCTCCGCGAGTTCGCTGCCGTCGGGAAGAGGGACCCGGACACCAGGCCGCAGCCGACGGTGATCCGGCGGTGGAGCGTCGACAAACCCGACCAGGGCGTCGTCAATCGTCATTCCGAGTTGCGCAGGCATCGGTCCCCATGGTTGCACCGTGGCCGCCGGGACGCGCCACCGGTCCCAGGGACCGCCTACCTCGCACGTTCGAGAGTCGAGGGGCCTGAGCGATACCTCGCACCGCAATGGTGCCGAACCCGTGCTGTCGGCGTCCGGCCGGCATGGCCCGCCTCACCCGACTTACCACGATCGAGAACGCCAGATCCGGGTCGCGGAGGTTTCCAACCCAGTCAGCGGTAGAGGGCGCGCCACCCGGGTCAGCCCGTCGATCAAGGGCAGGCGTAGCATGGCCTCGAACCAGCGCCGGCTGCGACCATGGCTCCCCCAAGGGCGAGGATCAGGGCCGAGTTTGCGGTGGGGATGGGCCGGCGCCCCCGCTCACTGAACGGCGAGGTCCACCACGAGGCGGCTCGGCGCCGGGCCGTGGGGCGCTCGGCCGATCGGGACGAGCACGACGCAGAACCGGTGGGCGGGGCTGGTCTTCGGACTCAGGCTGGATCAGCACCCGCAGTTCCCCGGCCCGTGACCGGTAACGCAGGGGGGCGTCGAGGGTGACGACCTCTCCATCGAGGGCGACCTCGACGGTCGGGGTGTCGAACTCGAAGGTGATCTCGGAGACCACCCGCTGCACGACCAGGGGTGAGCGGTGGAGTCGCCCCAGCATGAGAGAAGCGGTGACGCGGGTGCGGGCCAGGAACCGGTCGGCCCGCACCAGGCGCACATCGAGCACGCCCTGGTTCAACGTCTGGCGGGAAGCGAGGTCCAACATGTCCTCGCCGTAGTGGCCGTTGCCCACGAAGATCGTCCACGCCCGGTAGCCGACGCCTTCGATGGTCACGTTGAAGCGGTCGCCTCGGGCCAACTGGGAGACGTCGGCCAGGACCTGGGCGAGTCGCTTGGGCAGCTTGCGGCGCTGGAACGCCTCTCGCCGCTCCACCATCTCCGGGTACGACCCGATGGCGGAGTTGTTGATGAAGCAGTGACCGTTCACCTCGCCCACGTCGACGGCCTCGACCCTGCCCGATGCGGCCCGGACGGCGGCGGGGAAGTCCTCGATGCCGAGTTGGCGGGCGAAGTGGTTCCGGGTCCCAGCAGGCACCGGCAGCAGTGGCACGGCTCCGCCAAGGAGGGCTTCGGCTCCGCTGCGAATGGTGCCGTCGCCACCGGCCGTGCCGATGAACGCCGCGCCCTCGTCGACGGCTGAGCGGATTCGGTCGGCGAGTCCATGGGCCGGGGTCTGCTCGACTCGATGGTCGGGGAAGTGCGCCGCCAGGTCGGCAGGACTGGTCGAGTCCTTCCCCGATCGGGGGTTGACGAAGACGACGCCTCGATCTGTCACCGTCACCCCTGCCTGCCCTTGAGCAACCCCGCGTCGCCAGCGGCCTCCAGAGCGAGGCCCACACACC
>JALYYN010000545.1 GCA_030946525.1 Actinomycetota bacterium
TTCTTCGCCTTCGTCGCCTACCCGATGGACCTGTTCGAGGAAGGCTCTGTCGTCAACGTCCTGACCTCGCTCGTCGGCAACGTCTTCGGCTTCAAGGCCCTGCGCAGCCTGCGCCTCGAGGACATTCGCTTCCCGGTGGCGTACGTCAAGACCTGCGGAGGCCCCCCCAACGGCATCCAGGTGGAGCGCGACCGCCTCGGCAAGTACGGGCGCCCGCTCCTGGGCTGCACGATCAAGCCCAAGCTCGGCCTGTCGGCGAAGAACTACGGGCGCGCCGTCTACGAGTGCCTCCGAGGCGGGCTCGACTTCACCAAGGACGACGAGAACATCAACAGCCAGCCGTTCATGCGCTGGAACCACCGCTTCGAGTTCGTGATGGAAGCGGTGCACAAGGCCACGGCCGAGACGGGCGAGAAGAAGGGCCACTACCTCAACTGCACCGCGGCCACGCCGGAGGAGATGTACAAGCGAGCCGAGTTCGCCAAGTCGCTCGGCGCCCCGATCATCATGCACGACTTCTTCACCGCCGGCTTCACCGCCAACACGGGCTTGGCGAACTGGTGCCGCGAGAACGGCATGCTGCTCCACATCCACCGCGCCATGCACGCGGTGGTCGACCGCAACCCCATGCACGGCATCCACTTCCGGGTTCTCACCAAGTGCCTGCGTCTGTCCGGCGGCGACCATCTCCATTCCGGCACCGTGGTCGGCAAGCTGGAAGGCGATCGCGAGGCCACCCTCGGCTGGATCGATCTGATGCGGGAGGCCTACGTGCCCGAGAACCGCAAGCGGGGCATCTTCTTCGACCAGGACTGGGCATCCATGCCGGGCGTCATGCCCGTGGCCTCCGGAGGCATCCACGTATGGCACATGCCCGCCTTGGTGGCCATCTTCGGCGACGACGCCTGCCTGCAGTTCGGCGGCGGCACGCTCGGCCACCCGTGGGGCAACGCACCCGGCGCCCACGCCAACCGAGTGGCGCTCGAGGCCTGCGTGGAGGCACGCAACCAGGGCCGTCAGGTCGAACGCGAGGGTCGTGAGATCCTGGCCGAGGCGGCCCGCCACAGCCCCGAGCTGGCGGTGGCGATGGAGACCTGGAAGGAAATCAAGTTCGAGTTCGACACCGTGGACAAGATCACCGCCTGATCGCGGCCTGGTCCCCGGTCCCGTCTTCCCGGCGCCTCGCCCTCCCGGCCCCAAAAGGAGAGGGCCCCGAAAGGAAAGATTGACATGCACATACAACCCTATGGGCCCACCCAGCGCCGTGTGGAGACCTTCTCCTACCTGCCACCGATGACGCCCGAGCGGCTCCGCCAGCAGATCGTGTACCTCATCCAGTCCGGCTGGAGCCCGGCCGTCGAACACACGGAGCCCGAGAAGGCCTTCTCGAACTTCTGGTACCTGTGGGAGCTCCCGCTCTTCGGTGAGAAGTCCGTGGACAAGGTCATGGCCGAGCTCGACGCGTGCCACCGCGCCAATCCCGGTCACGACGTGCGCCTCCTCGGCTACGACAACTACCAGCAGTCTCAGGGCACGGCCTTCATCGTCCACCGCGCTGGAGCCCGCTGAGAACGGAATGAGAATGGGAATGTACGAGGACCAGATCGCCGACAGGGGTGACCAGGCCGCGCCCCGAGATGCCGCCCGTGACGGGCGCGCCGCGGCGATGTCGCGACGCCGCGCGCTCGCCGCCGGCCGATCGGCTCTGGCGCCCGAGCAGGTCCGCACCGGGCTCCGGAAGGCCGAGCGTCGAGCTCCCGCAGCCGCGGTGGAAGCGACCCGCCCCGCCGCCGACAGCAAAGGCGCGCAAGGGGCTCCGGGGGCGACGGTGATCCCGACCGACGCCGTGGCCGCCGGCCGCCTCGGCCGCACCATGTCCATGCAACGACGCCGCCAGCTGTCCAAGGGCAAGGGGGCGCTGAACGGGGCCGGCGACGACCCGACGGCGGCACCCAGCCTCGGCGCGCCTGCCCTCATCGTCTACCGCGGTGGAGCCCGCTGAGATGGGAATGTACGCGGTCGAGACCGCCGACAGCGATGAGCTGGGCGCGCTGGGAGGTGCTGCGCGTGGCGGCCGCGCCGCGGCGATGTCGCGCCGCATCCAGCTGTCCCAGGGCCAGCAG
>JALYYN010000553.1 GCA_030946525.1 Actinomycetota bacterium
GGCATGGAGTGCCGCCATGACGCTCTCGCTATGCATCGCGTCGCGTAGCGTCTCCTCATCGAGCCCGGTGAACGTCGCGACGTGGCGCACGGCCTCGGCCTCGCGTCCGAGCAGCAGGCCGTCGACCATCGCCGCGCGCGCGACGCGGCGCGCGAGCACGATGGGGTTCGCGCCGAACGCGACGCCCGCGGAGACGGCAGCGTTCGCGTGCCACGTCGTCGTCGCCGGCCCCTCGCACCACGCCGCGTCGAGCGCGGTTCCGTACGCTCGCGTGCCGCGCGTGTAGAACCACGCCTCGAGCTCGTGCGAGAATCCCACCGGCCCCATCGGCGCGAACAGCACCTCGAGCCGCACGTCGTCGGCCAGCGTCGCGCGCAGCGCGTCGAGCGCCGGTTGCGCGGCAAGGCACCAATGCGACAGCACGTCGACGAACGCGGTGACCTTCATGGTGCTGCGTTCGACGTGCTACGCGGGCGTCCTCGGCTCAGTGCGCGCCCGCTGATTGCTGCGCGCAACTGTTGACACCACCGCAAGAAACGAACGGCCCCGGAGATCGCTCTCCGGGGCCGTCCTGATTTGATCTTCGCTCAGAGCGAAGACTACATCATGTCGTAGCCGCCCATGCCGCCGCCGCCACCGCCGGCGCCGGAGTCCTTCTTGGGTTCCGGTTTGTCGGCGATGAGGGTTTCGGTGGTGAGGATCAGCGCGCCGATCGAGGCCGCGTTCTGCAGGGCCGAGCGCGTCACTTTGAACGGCTCGACGATGCCGGCCTTGACCATGTCGACGAGGTCGCCCGTCATGGCGTCGAAGCCCTGACCCGGCGCCGCGTTCTTCACGCGGTTCACTTCGACGCTGCCTTCGAAGCCGGCGTTCTCCGCGATCTGGCGGAGCGGCTCCTCGAGCGCGCGGCGGATGATGTCCACGCCGATCTTCTCGTCGTGGTTCGCGCTCTCGGTCGCGAGCTTCTCGAGGGCCTTGATCGCGTGCACCAGCGAGCTGCCGCCGCCCGGAATCATGCCTTCCTGCACGGCCGCGCGGGTCGCGCTGAGCGCGTCCTCGATGCGGTGCTTCTTCTCTTTGAGCTCGGTCTCGGTGGCCGCACCGACTTGGATCACGGCGACGCCGCCGCTCAACTTGGCGAGGCGCTCCTGGAGCTTCTCGCGGTCGAAGTCGCTGTCGGTCTCTTCGATTTGCCGCTTGATCATCTCGATGCGGCCCTTGATCGCTTCCGGCTTGCCCTTGCCGTCGACGATCGTCGTCTCTTCCTTGGTGACCTTGACGGTCTTGGCCGAGCCGAGCAGATCCGGGGTGACCTTGTCGAGCTTGAGCCCGAGCTCTTCGGAGACGACCGTCGCGCCGGTAAGCGTGGCGATATCCTTGAGCATCTCTTTGCGGCGGTCGCCGAAGCCCGGCGCCTTGACGGCGACGGTCGTGAACGTGCCGCGCAGCTTGTTGACCACCAGGGTCGCGAGCGCTTCACCTTCGACGTCTTCCGCGATGATGAGCAGCGGCTTCTGGACCTGGACGATCTTCTCGAGCAGCGGGAGGATGTCGGCGATCGCGCCGATCTTGCGCTCGGTCACGAGGATGAACGGATCGTTCAGCTCGGCTTCCATGCGCTCCGAGTCGGTCACCATGTACGGCGAGATGTAGCCCTTATCGAAGAGCATCCCGTCCTTGGTCTCGACATCGGTCTTCATCGTCTTCGATTCCTCGACGGTGATGACGCCGTCCTTACCGACTTCGTTCATCGCCTGCGCGATGAGCTCGCCGATCGTCTTGTCGTTCGCCGAGATCGACGCGACTTGCGCGATCTTCTCGGTGGTGTCGACCTTTTGGACGAGCTTCTCCATCTCGCTGACGGCCTTTTCGACCGCGAGCTCGATGCCGCGCTTGATCAGCAGCGGGTTCGAACCCGCCGTGACGTTGCGCAGACCTTCGCGGATGATGGCTTGCGCCAGCACCGTCGCGGTGGTGGTGCCGTCGCCGGCGATGTCGTTGGTCTTGATGGCGACCTCGCGCACCAGCTGGGCCCCCATGTTCTCGTAGGGGTCCTCGAGCTGGATCTCACGGGCGATGGTCACGCCGTCGTTGGTGATGGTGGGGACGCCGAACTTCTTCTCCAGCACCACGTTGCGACCGCGCGGGCCGAGGGTGACCTTGACCGAGTTGGCCAGCTTGTCGACCCCGGCTTCGAGGGAGCGGCGAGCGGAGTCGCCGAACTTCAGCATTTTGGGCATGAGCGCCTACTTGCCGGTGACGGCCAGGACGTCGCGGCTCGAGAGAATGAGCAGGTCCTCGCCGTCGACGGTGATCTCGGTGCCGCCGTACTTGCTGTAGACGACGGTGTCGCCGACCTTGACGTCGAGGGGGATGACCTCGCCGGTCTGCTCCGAGCGGCGGCCGCCACCGACGGCCAGTACCTCGCCCTGCTGGGGCTTCTCCTTGGCGGTGTCGGGGATCACGATGCCGCTGCTCGTGGTCTGCTCTGCCTCGTTCGGGCGGACGACGATACGGTCGTCGAGGGGCCTGAGGTTCATGCTGGGTCGACCTCCATTAGGGCGATAGGGCATTCGGGCGATAGGCATAGGGCGAGGCGCGGTTAGCACTCTCATCCGTTGAGTGCTAACGATACCCCGGCCCGCCGACGTCGGCAACCGGCGGGGGCTGGGTTCAGACCAGGCGGAGGTTGGGTTGGGCACCGACGTCGAGGGACGTGGGCCCGTCGGAGCGGTAGCGCCACCAGGCCGCCGCCGCGATCATCGCCGCGTTGTCGGTGCACATCGACCGGCTGGGAAGGAAGCAGTGCAGGCCCTCCTCGGTGCAGAGGTCACCGATGCGCTCGCGCAGCAGGGAGTTGGCGGCGACGCCCCCGCCGAGGCACAGGCTCCGGGCCCCGACCTCCTTCACCGCCCGCCGGGCCTTGGCCACCAGCATGTCGACGGCGGCGGCCTGGAACGACGCAGCGATGTCGGCCACCGGCGTCTCGGGATGGTCCCGCACGTAGCGGATCACCGCCGTCTTCAGCCCGCTCAGGGAGAAGTCCAGGCTGTCGGGCATCGGCCGGGGGAACGCGACCGCGGTCGGGTCACCGGTGAGGGCGATCCGGTCGATGGCCGGCCCGCCGGGATAGCCGAGGCCCATGACCCGGGCCACCTTGTCGAACGCCTCGCCCACCGCGTCGTCGACGGTGGTGCCCAGCAGTCGGTAGTCGCCGTGGCCGTCCATGGCCACGAGCATGGTGTGCCCCCCCGACACCAGGAGGACGACCAGCGGAGGCGTCAGGCCGGGATCCTCCAGGAACGATGCGTAGAGGTGGCCCTCCATGTGGTTGACGCCGATGAAGGGCAAATCCCAGGCCAGGGCGTAGGCCTTGGCCGCGCTGATCCCGACGAGGAGGGCGCCGGCCAGCCCCGGCCCCACCGTCACCGCGATGGCGCTCAGGTCGGGCCCCTCCAGCCCGGACTCGACCAGGGTCTGGGCGACGACAGGGCCCAGCAGCTCCACGTGGGCCCGGCTGGCGATCTCGGGGACGACCCCGCCGTAGCGGGCGTGGATGTCGACCTGGCTGGACACGACGGATGACAGGACGGTCGTGCCGTCGGCCACCACCGCCGCCGCCGTCTCGTCGCAGGAGGTCTCGATCCCAAGGATCAGGAAGGGCTCCGGCATGGGTCGAGCGTACGCGCTCGCCGGGTCCAGGCCGACCCGTGGGCTACCGGAAGCCCTGGTCGACCAGCGTCTCGCCCGGTATACCGGCCTCGATGTCGGCCAGCCGGGCCTCGTAGTCGGGGGTGTCGACGTCGTGGGCCCACATGACCAGCGCGTCCTCGTTGGTCTCGACGTAGTAGTTCTTGCGGATGCCTGCCGGGCGGAACCCGAAGCGCCGGTACATCTCCTGGGCCGCCGGATTGCCGACGCGCACCTCCAGCGTCAGGTTCCTGGCCCCCCGCCGGACCGCCTCCCGGGCCTGGACGAGCAGCAGCCGGGTCCCGATCTTCTTGCGGTGCCAGGCCGGGTCGACGGCCAGGGTGGTGATGTGGCCGTCCTCCTCGGTCACCATGAGCCCGGAGTAGCCGCAGAGCACGCCGTTCACCCGGGCGACGTAGTAGGCGCGCGACGTCCGCAGGGCCAGTTCGCTGACGAACAGGCTGAGGGACCAGGGCCGGGCGTAGACCTGGGCCTCGATGCGCAGCACGGCCCGCAGGTGGCGCCGGCGCATGGGCACGATGTGGACGGTCAGCTCGGCAGGGTCGAGATCCCTGCGCGCCTGCACCATCAGTGGGCCTGCACCATCAGCGTCTCCGGACCATCAGTGTCGGCGACATCAGTGAGCAGCCGTCCAGTTGATCTCGGCGTCGCTCTTGCGCAGGTAGAGCGGCTGCAGCTCCCACGGCGGGACGAACTCCTCCCGCAGGGCCCGGGGATGGGCGAGCTCCACCAGGGACGCCGCCGAGGGATGGGCGGAGGTGGCGTCGCCGATCTCGCAGCCGGACACGTCGGTCAGGATCCCGGCATAGCGCAGGGCGCCGTCGCCCACCACCAGGCAGTCCTCGTTGCCGGCCAGCAACTCCGACGCCAGATCCACGGGCGACCCGAGCTGGTACGGCGACAGGCGTTGCGCGCCGCCGGGCACCTGGCGGTACATGGCGTAGAACAGCTCACCCCTGCGGGCGTCGATGGCGGGCACGATGAGACGGGGCGAATAGCGGACCGGGAAGGCGAGCAGGTCGAGGCTGGCCACCCCGATGGTGGGCAGCCGGAGGGCGTGGGCGAGGGCCTTGGCCGTGGCCACGCCGACGCGCAGCCCGCTGAACAGGCCCGGCCCGACGTCGACCGCCACCGCGGCGATCTCGTGGAGATCGATGCCGGCCTGGCCGCACATGAACCGGATGGCGGGGACCAGCGACTCGACGTGGCGGCGCTTGTGGGCGACGTGGAAGGACGCCAGCACCCCCTCGTGGCCGCCGATGGCGCAGCCGACCTGGATGGTGGCCGTCTCGATCCCCAGGATCAGCACGGCGGCGACTGTCTCACGCCGTGGCCTGCCGGCCCGCTCACCGGGCCGCTCGGGCCCAGGTGGCCACGGCGCGGCGCACGGCGTCCATCCGCGGGGGCCAGCCCGGCCCGACCGACCGGATGGTCAGGAGGCGGTCGTCGGGGCTGGCGGCGACGCCTCCCTCGGGATCCGCCACCTCCAGGCGGACTTCAAGGAAGTCGGGGGGAAGGGCGGGGGCCACCGCGTCGCCCCACTCGACCAGTGTCACCGCGCCGTCGTCGAGCAGCTCGGAAATGCCCAGGTCGACCAGCTCCTGCATGTGGTCCAGCCGGTAGACGTCGAGGTGGACCATGGGAAGCCGGCCCTCGTAGGTGCGGACCAGGACGAACGCCGGGCTGGTGACCGGCTCCTCCACCCCGAGGCCCCGCGCGAAGCCCTGGGCGAAGGCGGTCTTGCCCGTCCCGAGGTCGCCGGCGAGGACGATCAGGTCGCCGGGCTCGGCCAGGGCGGCGATCCCCGCGGCCAGGGCGCGGGTGTCGTCGACGGAGGCGGTGGCCGCGTCGATCACCGCAGGTACCCCTTGGCCCGTACCAGGTCGGCGCGCATCTCGGCGGCGAGGCCGGGCGAGCGCAGGACGGCCGCCGGGTGGTAGGTGGGCACGAGGACGCCGGTCCGGAACGGGTACGACCGGCCCCGCAGCTTGGTGATCCCGTCTGTCGTCTGAAGGAGGAGCTTGGCCGCAAAGTTCCCGAGGGTGACGACGACCCGCGGCCGGAGCAGCTCCACCTGGGTCTCGAGCCAGGGTCGGCAGGCGGCGATCTCGGCCGGGAGCGGGTCGCGGTTGCCGGGAGGCCGGCACTTGACGGTGTTGGCGATGTAGAAGCGGTCCCGGGTCAGTCCCATCTCCTCGAGCACCACCCGGTCGAGGAGCCGGCCCGACCGGCCGACGAACGGCTCCCCCTGCAGATCCTCCTGCTGGCCCGGCCCCTCGCCGACGAAGAGCAGGTCGGCGGTCGGCGATCCGACGCCGAAGACCACCTGGGTCCGCCCCTCCGACAGGGCGCAGCGGACACAGCCCGCCGCCTCCCGGGCCACGTCGGCAAGCGATGACGTCGCGGCCACGTTCGCAGCCGCTAGGTCGACGGTCACCCGTACACCCTGGGCACGCGGGGACTGATCCCGCAGAGGATCTCGTAGGCGATGGTCCCGGTGAGGGACGCCCACTCCCACGCAGTGACGTGCTCGCGGCCCTGCGGGCCCAGCAGTACCACTTCGTCGCCCGGCATCACCCCGTCGTCGTCGCCGCAGTCGACCATGATCTGGTCCATGGTGACGGAGCCGGCCAGCGCGCGGCGGCGACCGCCGATGAGCACCTCACCACCGGCGATGCCCAGGCGCCACGGCACCCCGTCGGCGTAGCCCACCGGGACCGTGGCCACCGTCGCCGTTCCGGCCAGCGGGCGGCGCAATCCGTAGGAGACGGCCTCGCCGGCGCCCACCCGCTTGACAAAGGACACCCGGGCCCGGAGCGACAGGGCGGGACGGAGGGCGGCGACGGGCTCCACGCCGGCCAGCGCCGGACTGGGAGCGACCCCGTACAGGGCGATCCCGCACCGAACCAGGTCCCGGCGCGACTGCGGATGGGCCAGGGCCCCGGCCGAGTTGGCCGCGTGGACCAGCGGCGGGCGCAGGCCCAGCCGGCCGAGCTCGTCGACCACGCCCCCGAAGCGCTCGCACTGAACACCGGTGAACGGGTCGGCCGGCTCGTCGGCGACCGCGAAGTGGGTCCACACCCCGCCGAGGCGCAGCTCCCGGTGATCGGCCACGGCCCGGACCATCGCCACCGCCTCGCCGGGGTCGACACCGACGCGGTGCATGCCGGTGTCGACCTTGACGTGGACGGTCAACGGCTGCGCGGCCCCGGCGACGGCGACCGCCTTGGCCGCCGCCTCGACGCCCTTGTAGCTGTAGACGGTCGGGGTCAGACCGAGGGCGACGACGTCCTCCATGGCGTCGGCCGGCGGCTCGGACAGGAGCAGGACGGGGGCGGTGACGCCGTGGCCGCGCAGGAGCGCCCCTTCCTCGACGAGGGCGACGGCCAGCCACGACGCGCCGCCCTCCAGCGCGGCGCGGGCCACCGGGACGGCGCCGTGGCCGTAGCCGGAGGCCTTGACGACCGCGCACAGGGCCGCGGGGGCGGCGACGGCGGCGAGCAGGGAGGCGTTGTGGCGGATCGCCCCGAGATCCACCTCGGCCCAGGCCGGGCGGGAGGCCACCGTGCTACTTCTCCTCGTCGCCCACGAGGGCCCGCACCAGATCCCCTCTCGAGACGACCCCCACCAGGCGCCCGCCGCCGTCGACGACGGCCAGCCGGGACAGCCCCCGGTCGTGCAGCGTGGTGGCGACGGTCTCGAGCGTGTCGTCCTCGCGGCACGTCGGCGCGTCGGTGCTCATCACGTCGGCCACGGTGGCGCCCACCGCCTTGCGCAGGTCCTTCTCGAAGTGGGCCAACGACGACGGGAGCTCCAGGTAGGCGCCCAGCACGGTGATCACCGTGGGGAAGTGCAGCCGGGTGTCCTGGGCGATCAGGTCGTCGTCCTCCAGCAGGCCGACGACGGTGCCCGCGGCGTCGACGACGGGAGCCCCGCCCAGGCGCCGATCGGTGAGGCGCCGGGCGGCCGACTCGACGGTGTCGGCCGGGCTGAAGGTCAGCACGTCGGTGGTCATCACCTGGCGCACGAGGGTGGAACGGGGCACTTCGACCTCACTGTTTCGGAGGAACATCTGGGCTGGTCGCGGGAGGGTTCGGGCACTCAGGGTGCGATCCGGTTGAGCACGGCGGGAAGCAGATCGAGCAGGTCGCCGGCCACCAGGCCGCGCCGCCAGCCTAGGCCCGCAGCCGTGCCGTGGACGAAGGCCCCGGCCGCCGCGGCGCGCCGGCCGTCGAGGCCGTGGGCCAGGAACGCTCCGATGACGCCGGCGAGCACGTCGCCGGTCCCTGCGG
>JALYYN010000254.1 GCA_030946525.1 Actinomycetota bacterium
GAGATCCACCACCGGGTGAAGAACAACCTGCAGACCATCTCGTCGCTGCTGCGCCTGCACGGGCGGCGGCTGGAGTCCGACGAGGCCCGGGCCGCCATCGAGGAGTCGGTGCGGCGCATCCGCTCCATCGCCCTGGTCCACGAGACGCTGTCGGCGGGCGCCAGCCAGGAGGTCGACCTCGGCGAGATCGTGCGCGAGCTGGTGCGGATGGTGGGCGAGGGGATCGTGTCCGACGAGCAGCCCGTCCGCCTGGTGGTGGAGGGCCACCCCGGGGAGGTACGGGCCGAGGTCGCCACCCCGCTGGCCGTCGTGCTCACCGAGCTCCTGCAGAACGCGGTCGAGCACGGGTTCCCGGGCGACCGTCACGCCGGCAAGGAGCTCGGCTTTCCGGGTGACGAGTACGGCCCGGAGCACGGGTTTCCGGCCGAGGAGGCCACGGTGACGGTCACCCTGGCCAACGACGGGACCGAGCTGGTCGTGCGGGTGGCCGACAACGGGGTGGGGCTGCCCGAGGGGTTTGCCATCGACGGGTCCACTCTCGGCCTGACCATCGTCCGGGCCCTGGTCACCACCGACCTGGAGGGAACCATCGTCATGCGGAGCGAGGGCGGGACGGTCGTCGAGGTCCGCGTGCCGGTGGAGCCGTCGGCGACTGCCCTCGGCTGACAGCGTCAGGCGCCCTCGGCTGACAGCGTCAGGCGCCCTGGGCTAGGTCGGCGGGGGCGGCGAGGACTGGTAGTCGGCGAAGGTCCGGCGCAGCGTGAGGACGATCTGGTAGGCGGGGCCGATCAGGAGGAGGCCCGGGGCCCACCAGGGCAACCCGTCGGTGGTCCCGGCGAGCACGGCGATGGAGACCAGCCAGGTGGCGGTCACGGCCAGGGTGAGGGGGCGCAACTCGACCACGCGGCCGGGGTGGACGAACTTCACGTTGCTGAGCTGCAGCAGGGCCAGGACCATGATGATCACCCCGTTGACGGCGGGCGAGCCGTCGATGAGGAACATGGTCGGCACCACGAGGTTCCAGGCGGTGGGGAACCCGTTGAACCAGTTGTCGTCGGTCATCATGTCGGTCCGGGCGAACCACAGGCCCGAGGTGACGAACGCCACGCTCAGGATGGGCAGGGCCACCTGGGACGGCAGGACGTCGAACCGCCACAGGAAGGCCAGCGGCACGGCGACGCACCCGACGAAATCGACCACGGTGTCCAGGAGGTGGCCGTCGATCTGGGGGAGGGCCTCGGCCGCGCCCCAGGCCCGGGCGAGGGGGCCGTCGACCGTGTCGATCAGGGTGCCCACGACCAGCCAGCCGATGGCTGCGTCGGCCCGGCGCTCCATGACTGCGAACAGGGCCAGCATGCCGGCGACCAGGCCGGAGGCGGTGAAGGCGTGGATGAGCCACGCGAGGCGGACGTCGCGGGCGCTCGCGTGTCCGGAGGAGGCATCGAAGCCGTACGAAGATGTCCCGTGCATTCTGGTCGACGCTACCGGCAGACACGTCCGTGGCGCAGATCGGGACCCGAGACTTCACTGGCGCCCCCGGGTGGCCGATACCCCCCGGAGGACCATGGCCGACTCCCGCTGCCGCACCGCGTGCACCCGTGCCTGGGTGGCGGCGGTGCTGGCGTGGTCGGTGGCCCGGACGGTGGTCGTCAGCCGGTGCCTCGGCCGCTACGGCGTGAACCCCTGGGCCTACGGCGCCGTCGACCTGGCCGTGTCCTACCCCTACGCCATGGCCACCGCAGGCGTGGTCACCAACCTGCTGGACGGCCGCCGGGCCGCGGCGAAGCGTTCGGGACTGTGGGCGGCAGCCATGTTCGCGCTGCCCGACCTGTACCTGCTCCTGGCCGGCCGCGGCAAGCCGACCCTGGTCTACGTGGTCGTGGTCACCGTCGCACTGGTGCTCGCCGGGTCGGCCCTGCTGTCGATCGGGCTCCAGGTGCGCTCGGGGCGGCGGGATGGGAAGGATACCCGGATGCCGCTGGCCGTCGATTGACGGCGGCCCGGCCCCTTCCCGGCCGGTTAGCTGGCGCGACGGCGGCGGGCCAGCCAGGCCTTGCGCAGCTTGCGGCGCTCCTCCTCGGAGGTGGCGCCCCAGACGCCCGCTTCCTGGTTGGTGGCCAGGGCGAACTCGAGGCAGTCGTCGCGGGCCTCACACTGCCGGCACACGGCCTTGGCCGCATCGATCTGGTCGAGGGCGGGGCCGGTGGTGCCGACGGGGAAGAACAGATCGGGGTCCGTGTCCCGGCAGGACGCCCGGCGCCGCCAGTCGTCGCTGTCCCATTCGTAGGGTCGGTTCCAGATCAGGGCCACGGCACCTCTTTCCGCTCACGCGGGGTT
>JALYYN010000595.1 GCA_030946525.1 Actinomycetota bacterium
CCTCCACCCGCATGGCGATCCGCAGCCCGGCGCCGACCATGAGCAGGAAGGCGATAAGTATGGCCACGGTCCCGATGAGGCCCAGCTCCTCGCCGATGGCGGCGAAGATGAAGTCGGTGGACACCGCCGGGATGCGCTGGGGGCTGCCCTGGCCGATGTTGGTGCCGGCGATACCGCCGGCGGCGAAGGCGAAAAGGGCCTGGACCGTCTGGTAGCCGGCGCCGCTGGCCACCGACCACGGGTCGATCAGGATGCTGATCCGGGTCTGGACGTGGGCGAACACCTTGTAGGCCAGGGTGGCGCCGGCGGCGAACATGACCGCCCCGATGCCCAGGTAGGCGCCTCGGGCCGTCGCCACCCACATCAGGACGATGAACAGGGCGAAGAACAGCAGCGACGAACCCAGGTCCCGCTCCCAGAACATGACGACGAGGGAGAACAGCCAGGCCAGCACGATCGGGCCGAAGTGGCGGACGTTGGGCACCCAGACGCCGAGGACCTTGCGCGACCCCATGGCCAGAAGGGGCTGCTTCTCGACCAGGTACGACGCGAAGAAGATGCAGAGGGCGATCTTGGCCAGCTCGCCGGGCTGGAAGGTGACTGTGCCGAGCCGGACCCAGAGGCGGGCGCCGTTGATGTTCCGGCCGATGCCCGGAAGGAGGGGCACGAGGAGGCAGCCGATGCCGATCAGGGCGAAGGTGTAGCGGAACCGCTCGATGTCGCGGGCCCGGCGCACGAGGAACAGCGTGGCCACGAAGGCGCCGACGCCCAGGGCCGTCCACAGGGCCTGGAGGCCGGCCAGGTGCGAGTCCAGGCGGGCGATGAAGACGTAGCCCACCCCGTTGAGGAGCCCGGCCAGGGGCAGGAGGATGCCGTCGGCGCCCGGGGCCAGCTTCCGGGTGGCGATGTGGGCCACCGCCAGCAGGCCCAGGATGATGAGCAGGAAGGGGACCAGGTTGGCCGGCAGGGACGAGCTGCGGCCCAGCCCGGCCAGGGTGTAGGCGCCGGCGGTGAGGACGCCGGCCATGAGCATGAGGCCCAACTCGGTGTTGCGCCGCACGGCGCCCAGCACTGTACTCATCGTGTTTCAGGGCTCATCGCGTTCCCGGGCTCACGCGCTCACGGCTTGAGCGTCGTGGTGGTGCCGAGGATCGTCGTCGACGTGGTCGTGCTGGTCGCGGCCCGCACGGCGTCGACCTCTTGGCGGAGGTTGTTGACGTAGCGGTCGGCCTGGGCCTTGGTCGTCACCTCGTGCCCGGCCTGCAGCGCGGTGCGCTGAGCCGGGAGGAGCTCGTCCCCGGTGGGCTGGAGCTTGTGCTCGACGATGGTCGGCTCGAACCACAGCAGCCCGCCGGGGCGGCCGCGGAAGATGGCGACCTGGCCGCTGTCGAGGCCGACGTAGTAGGCGCCCCGGGCGTACCAGCCGACGGCCCAGACGGCCGATCCGAGCACGACGAGGATGGCGAGGAAGAACACCGCCACCCGCCAGGTGAACCGACGGGGCGGCGTCGGCGGCGCGGCCAGCGACGGCCGGCGTTCTCCCGCGGGCGGTGGGAGGGGCGCGGCGGTCGTCGGGGCCGCCACCCGGGCGGAGCGGTGCTGCAGGTCGATCTCCGCGGTGGGTGCGGGCGCCACCCGGGTCGCCTGGGACTTGGGCGACTGGGCGCCGGCCAGGGCCGCCGACGCCCGCTCGGCGCGCTCGCCGTCGTCGACCACGTCCACGACCACCACGGTGATGTTGTCGCCGCCGCCGGCGGCCCGGGCCTGGCGGACCAGGTCGTGGGCCGCCTCCTGGGGGTCGGCGAGCTGGCGCAGCGTGGAGGCGATACGTTCGTCGGACAGCTCGTTGGTGAGCCCGTCGCTGCACAGCAGGAAGCGGTCGCCGCGGTAGGGGGTGACGGGCCAGGAGTCGACCTGGACGTGGGGGTCCATGCCGAGGGCGCGGGTGATGATCGAGCGTTGGGGGTGGACCTGGGCCTCGGCCGGGCTCAGCTTGCCGTCCCGGACCAGCTCCTCGACCAGGCTGTGGTCCTCGGTCAGCTGGATCAGCTCGCCCTGCTTGAGCACGTAGGCGCGGGAGTCGCCCACGTTGATGAGGCCCAGCTGCTCCTCGCCGTCGTCCTGGACCAGGGCGAGCGCGGTGAGTGTCGTCCCCATGCCCCGCTTCTCCCGGCTGCCCTGGGCGAGTTGCCAGACGGCCTGGTTGGCCGCCTCGGCCGCGGCGACGAGCCCCTCGGTGGTGTGCTCGCCGTCGGCGAACGCCTGCCGGAGGGTCTCCACCGAGGTCTGCGACGCCACCTCGCCGGCCTGGTGCCCGCCCACCCCGTCGGCGACGGCGAAGAGCACCTCGTCGGCGAGGAACCGGTCCTCGTTGATCTGGCGCACCCGTCCGACATCGGTCGCCGCCCCTGCCCTGAGCACCGTCACTGCAGCTCCATGACGGTCTTGCCGATCTGGAGGCGGTCGCCTTTGCGGATGGCGACGGGCGCGGTGAGCTTCTTGCGGTTCAGGTAGGAACCGTTGGTCGACCCGAGGTCCTCCACGTAGAGCTGGCCCTCCCGCCGGAACACCCGGGCGTGGAGCTGGGAGACGTAGGTGTCGTCGAGGGTGATCTGGCAACCGCCGGCGCGACCGACGGTGAGCTCGTCGCCCAGTTCGTAGATCTGGCCCTTGGTCTCCGCCGGCTCGATGACCTTGAGGCGCGAGCCCCCCTTGGTGCTCCCGCCGCCCTTGGTCTGCCCCGACCAGCCCTGCCGGGCCTGGATCGGCGCGGCGACGGCCGCGGTGACGTTCTTCCCGCTGACCTCGGCCCAGACCGCCCGCAGGACGCGGAGGAAGAAGAGGTAGAGCAGGGCCAGAAAGCAGAACTTCAGGATGGTGAGCAGCGAGTCCGGCACTGCGGTTACGACGCTTCGAAGCGGAGCTTGGTGGCGCCGACGGTGATCTCGTCGCCGTTGTTCAGCAGGCGCTCTTTGACCGTCGCCCCGTTCACCCGGGTGCCGTTGGTCGAGCCCAGGTCGACGGCAACGAACCCTGTCCCTTGTCTGCGCACCTCGGCGTGGCGCCGGCTGACGTTGGGGTCGGACAGCGGGACGTCGCACTCGGGCATCCGCCCGATGACCAGCGGCTGCTCGCCGATCTCCACCCGCCGGCCGTCCTCCAGGTAGAGCGAGCCCACCGCCGCGCCTCCGGGCGCCTCCTGGAAGCCGCTGGCCACTAGGAACTGACCGGTGCTCAGGGAATCGTCGACCTGCAGTTCCACGTGCACCGGTCCCACGAACCCGTAGCGCTCGGCTCGGGCGTGGTCGCGGACCGCTTCGGCCAGCTCCCGGGTGAGGACCTCGGCGTAGGAGTCGAACTGCTCCGAGTCGGCGGCGCTGAGGGCCACCGTGAAGTGGTTGGGGGCCAGGGGCCCGTTCACGCCGAGGGTGCGGTGCAGGTCCATGTCCCGGGTGAGCCGGCGGCCGACCTCCACCGGCTTGAGCCCGCTGCGGAAGGTCTTGGCGAACACACCCTCGACCAGCCGCTCCAAGCGTTGCTCGAAACCCTGCAGTCCCATCTCGAAGCGAGCTTACCCAGGGCCGCCTGGCCAGGACCTCCGCTTCCGCTACCGTGTGCTCGTCGCTCGGGCGAGTGGCGGAATTGGCAGACGCGCAGGATTCAGGTTCCTGTGTCCGAAAGGACGTGGGGGTTCAAGTCCCCCCTCGCCCACCCCCTTTGACCTGCGGTTTTGTGTTCGGGAGGTACCGCACCCGGTCGTCGCACCCGCCGACTGCAACCCAATTGCAACCCCTTCGGTCCGCCGGACGGTGCGATACCGGATGGCACGAGCCGATACCGTGCGGCCCCACAAGAGCGCGCGACCACTCCTCGGGCGGAGGAATTCTGGCGAACAGGCGTGTCGTGACGGCTGTGACCCGTCGAGGCCCGGCGTTAGCTTGTTGCCGGGAGGGGTGCTCTTACAGCAGATACCCGCTATCGTCGCGTCATGTCTCGTGGTCGCCGTCTCGCCGCTGCCGATGAAGTGACCGCTTCGCCAGACGCTCGGGAAGCCGCTCGCCGTGTCGCAGCTCTGGAGGGGACTCTCGTCGCAGTGGATGCCGCTGGCGACCGCGTCGACCTGCCCGAAGGGCTGAGCCGGCTGCTGCGGCGAGCGAGCGAGGAGATCGCTGCCGGCCACAACGTGACCATGCTCCGTTCGGACGAGGTGCTCACGCCGAACGAGGCCGCCGAGGTCCTGGGCTTGTCCCGGCAGTACCTCTCGCGCCTACTCGACGACGGCGTGATCCCAAGCGACACCC
Source organism: Actinomycetota bacterium (assembly GCA_030946525.1). Taxonomy (GTDB): domain Bacteria; phylum Actinomycetota; class Acidimicrobiia; order Acidimicrobiales; family AC-14; genus CADCTB01. The sequence goes on from JALYYN010000595.1 coordinate 4,302, forward strand.
TCCCGTCGAGTGCGCATCGCCGACTTCTTCTGGCCGATGTTCTCGCCTTCCAGGTCGAGCGCGACCGCCGACGGGCCGG
>JALYYN010000597.1 GCA_030946525.1 Actinomycetota bacterium
ACCTCGGTGGCGCCGTGGGCCACGAGCTGGTCCGCCGCCGCGCAGATGGTGCCCGCGGTGTCGATCATGTCGTCGACCAGCACGCAAATCCGTCCGGCCACGTCGCCCATGACGTCGAGGGCCTCCACCTGGTTGGCCAGGCCCCGGGGACGGCGCTTGGCCACCGACCCGACGTCGGCGTCGAGGTGCTGGGCGAAGCGCTCGGCGACCTTGAAGCGCCCGGCGTCGGGCGACACGACCACCAGGTTGCTGCCCAGGTTGGCCCCGACCCAGGCGGTGAGGACGGGCATGGCGGTCAGGTGGTCGACCGGCACGTCGAAGAAGCCCTGGATCTGCCCGGAGTGGAGGTCGACGCTGACCATGCGGTCGGCGCCGGCCACCGTGAGCATGTCGGCCACCAGCTTGGCGGTGATCGGCTCGCGTTCCGACGCCTTGCGGTCCTGGCGGGAGTAGCCGTAGAAGGGGCAGACCGCGGTGATCCGCTTGGCCGAGGCCCGCTTGGCCGCGTCGACCATGATCAGCTGCTCCATGATCGAGTCGTTCACCGGCCCGCTGTGGGTCTGGATGATGAAGACGTCGGAGCCCCGGATGGACTCGGCGAAGCGGCAGTGCATCTCGCCGCTCGCGAACTCGGAGAGGTTCGCCACCCCGAGGTCGACGCCCAGGTGGGAGGCGATGTCGGAGGCGAGCTCGGGGTGGGAGCGGCCGGAGAAGAGGTGAAGTCGCTTCTTGGTGACCAGCTCCATGGGTTAAACGCCCTCTTCGTCGCCTGCCGATGCAGTGTAGAACGGGCCGGTCGTCGTGCCTGCGGAGATATGGCTCCCGGGCTGGAGGACGGCGAACGGGCCGACGATCGCCAGCGGGCCCACGACCGCGTCGTAGCCCACGGCCTGCTCGACGCTGGCCCCGTCGCCCACCGCGCAGTCGACCAGGCGCACGTGGGGGCCCAGCCGGGCGCCCTCGCCGATCACCGTGCGGCCCTGCAGGATCGTCCCGGGGAACAGGGTGACGTCGGCGGCCAACTTGACGGCGGCGTCGACGTAGGTGCGCTCGGGGTCCACCATCGTCACCCCGGCCTGCATCCACCGGTGGTTGATCCGCCGGCGGAGCTCGGCCTCGGCGCCGGCCAGCTGGGCCCGGTCGTTGACCCCGACCGCCTCCGAGGGGTCGTCGGTCTCCACCGCCACGACCTTGTGGCCGGCGTCGTGCAGCACGCCGATGACGTCGGTCAGGTAGTACTCGCCCTGGGCGTTCTCGGGGGACAGCCGACGGAGGGCGGGCGCCAGCAGGCTGCGCCGGAAGCAGTAGATCGACGTGCCGACCTCGTCGATCTCCAGCTCGGCCTCGGTGGCGTCGAGCTCCTCGACGATGCGGCTGACCCGGCCGTCCTTGGCCCGGACGACCCGGCCCATCCCCGTCGTGTCGGGTAGGCGGGCGGTCAGGAGAGTCGCGGCGGCATTGGCCTCGCGGTGGGCGTGCACGAGCGAGCCGAGCGTCGACGGCCGGACCAGGGGAGTGTCGCCGGGCAGGACGACGATGTCCTCGTCGTCGCTGTCGTTGTCGGGGAAGGCCGTGAGCGCCACCGAGGCGGCGTCGCCCGTGCCCCGCTGCACGTGCTGGTCGACGAAGTCCATGATCAGGTCGGGCGGGCCGTACTCCTGCAGGGTCTTGGTCACCCGCTCGGCGCCGTGGCCCACCACCACCACGGCCCGGTCGACCAGCAGCTCGCTGAGGGCGTCGAGCACGTGCAGGAGCATGGGCCGGCCGCACAGCGGGTGCAGGGGCTTGGGCAGCGCCGACCGCATCCGGGTGCCCTCACCCGCAGCCATCACCACGGCCGATAGCGGACGAAGACGCATACATCTGTTCTACCGCGCCGGGTTCGGCTACTGGTGGAGGGTTGGCTCGGGAGGGAGGGCTCGAACCTCCATTGTCGGTGCCAAAAACCGATGTCCTGCCGTTGGACGACTCCCGAAAGATGCAGGTCACGCTACTCCGGCCGCTCACGTGCTGGCCGTAGCCAGGCCCTCGCACCACCCCTCGATCCGGAGGTTCAGTTCTGCGCTTCGTCGCACCTCGACACACAGGCAGCCGTGGTAGCTCGGGCCGATGTTGCGGCGGACCGTCCTCGGCTTGTGCTTCTTGAGGATGGTCGTGAGAAAGGTGCCGGCGTCGACCTCGACGTGCTCGGACCAGTGGCGGAGGGCGTCGTTGACGTTGGCGGACTCGTGGATGTGCAGGCGGAAGCGGATCCGGTCCGGTGTGACGCCGACGAGCCTCAGCCAACGGAGGAAGAGCCGGATCATCTCCGGGTCCGAGTTCATCATTCGCACGCCGGCGCCCGATCTCCACGGCTTGTTCTTGCGCCCTTCGGCCCAGTAGGCGACGACGCCGGCGACGAACAGCTCGCTCTCGCTGAGGTGGGTGAACTGGTCGCGGGCCTCGCCCTGGATACGTGCCCGGCGTTGGGCGGCGGCGGCCCGGACGGCCTGCGCCCGCCTCGACGCGCCCTCCGGCGACCGCAGCGCCAGCGCCAGGCGTTGCTCCTCGGTGAGGGCGACGTCGCGCAGCCACAGTGACAGGGTGCTCTTGGCGACACCGACCACCTCCTGGATCTCCCGGTACGACCGTCCCTCCGAGCGCATGGCCACCGCCGTCGCCCGCAGGTCGTCCTTGGCACGCGGCCGCCGGGTCCACGCCGGTGGAGGCACGTCTCGCAGCCAGCGCGACAGGGGCTGGCCGCCACTTCCCAGGCCGAGGGCGTCGGCGATCTGGGATCGGGACAGCCCGGCCGTGCACAGCTGCACCGCCTGCGTCCGCTGGTCTTCCGCCGTCTTTCCCATGATCGAACACTAGTTCGCTCATGGCTGCATTGTCAATGTCGGTCGTGCACCCGCTAGCCTGACGCCGCTCATGGGATCGCTCATCAAGAAGCGCCGCAAGCGGATGCGGAAAAAGAAGCACAAGAAGATGCTCAAGGCCACTCGCTGGCAGCGCCGCGCCGGGAAGTAGGCCCCCCGGCGCCCCTCGTCAGCGGTGCGCGGGCACCGTGCGGGTGACGATGCGGTCCTCGCCGGGAAACTCGCCCTCCACGAACCACGTCCCGCCGCTGCCGGCCAGGCGCGCCGGCCGCCCCGTCGCCAGTGTGAGCCGTTCGCGCCACTCGGCCAGTTCGGGGGCGACCGCCAGCGCTGCGGCCTCCAGATCGTTGCCCGACCCCCCGCCGGCCGCCGGGCCACCCAGCTCGTCCCACATCCGGTAGACCGCGGCGGTGTCGACCGGGACCGGTGGCACCGACAGGGTGAAAGTCAGCCCCTGGAAGGGGAGCGGCTCGACCAGCTCGCCGATGCCGCGCGCCCGGGCGCGGCCGCCGACCAGGCAGAACGGGACGTCGGCGCCCAGGCCGGCGGCTACGGCCCGGTCCCGACAACCGGCCCACCGCAGGACGGCGGCGGCGTCGGACGAGCCACCGCCCAGACCCGCCCCGGCGGGGACCTGCTTCTCCAGCCGGACCAGGGCCCGCCGGCCGGCGGCGGCCAGCGCCCGGCGTACGAGGTTGTCGTCGCCGGTCGGCACGCGATCGGCGAACGGTCCCACCACCTCGAGCCCGTCGCCCTCGGAGAACGTGAGGATGTCGCCGTGGTCGATCGCGACCATCTCGGCGTCGAGCAGGTGGTATCCGTCCGGGCGGGTGCCGGTGATCCGCAGCGACAGGGTCAGCTTGGCGGGGGCGCGCTCGACGTGCACGCCGCCAGTCTTCCCCAGTCGTGCACCGACAGCTCCTCGGCCCGCGCCTCCGGGCGGATGCCGGCGGTGGTGAAGGCGTCGGGGGGAACCAGGTCGACGAGCGAGCGGCGAAGCATCTTCCGGCGCTGCCCGAAGCCGGTGCCGACCAGGCGGAAGAGCCAGGCCGGATCGACCTCTGCGCCGACCGCCGGCGCCGCCCGCCGCTCGATGCGGACCAGGGCGGAGTCCACCTTGGGCACGGGGTGGAAGACCGTCGGCGGCACCCGGCCGACCACCTTGGCGGTGGCCCAGTAGGCCACCTTCACCGAGACCGCCCCGTAGGCGTCGTCGCCGGGGACGGCGGCGAGCCGCTCGCCCACCTCCCGCTGCACCATCACCAGCATCCGGCCGATGGCCGGGACGCCGTCGAGCAGGTCGGCGATCAGCGGCGTGGCCACGTTGTAGGGCAGGTTGGCCACCAGCGCCCACCCGGAGCCGTCCAGCAGCGTCGACCAGTCGAGCCGCAGCGCGTCGGCTTCGACGACCCTCACCCCGGCCGGCTCGACGACCCTCCGCAACACCGGCACGAGGCCGCCGTCGATCTCGATCGCCGTGACCGAGGCGCCGGTCTCGGCGAGGGCGAGGCTGAGTGCCCCGAGCCCGGCGCCGATCTCCACCACCCGGTCGCCGGGCCCGACCCCGGCCAGGCGGGCGACGCGGCGGACCGTGTTCGGGTCGACGACGAAGTTCTGGCCCCGAGCCCGGCTCGGCGCCAGGCCGTTCTCCTGGAGGAGGCGACGGACGTCGGCTCGGCTGAGCGTCACCCGCCGAGCAGTGTCACTCGGGCAGGCCGAACACCGCAGCCGTGTTGGCCCACGTGGCCCGCTCGACCTCTCCGACCGGCAGGCCCTTGGCCTCCGCTACTGCTGCCCCGACGAGGGCGACGTACGACGGCTGGTTCGGCGTCCCCCGATGGGGAACGGGGGTCAGGTATGGGGCGTCGGTCTCCACCAGGATGCTGTCGAGCGGGGCCAGGGCCGCCGCCGCCCGCAGGTCGCCGGCGGTTTTGAAGGTGATGATCCCGCTGAAGGACAGCGTCGTCCCGATATCGAGCGCGAGCCGGGCCTCGGACGGGCCGCCGGAGAAGCAGTGGAACACGGTCCGCGCCGGGACGCCCTCGGCCCGCAGGATGGCGAAGGTGTCGTCCCACGCCTCGCGGGTGTGGATGACGAGTGCCAGGTCGTGCGCCGACGCCAGCGCGACCTGGGCGGCGAAGGCCTCCCGCTGGGTCTCCCGGGGCGAGTGGTCGTAGTGGTAGTCGAGGCCGCACTCGCCCACGCCGACCACCTCGGGCTCGTCCAGCATCCCGACGATGCCGTCGACGCCGTCCTTGGCATCGTGGGGATGGAGGCCGACGGTGGCCCACACCCGGCCCGGATGGGCCCGGGCGACGGCGATGGCCGCCTGCGACTGTGGGGCGTCGGTCCCCACGCAGATCACGCGCCCGACGCCCGCGTCCGCGGCGCGGTCCAGGGCCTCGGCGGGAATCCCCTCGTACTGCAGATGGCAATGGCTGTCGGCCCACATGAGTTGGTCAACCGTAGGCCGGGTACCGCCTGCCCCGGGGAAGGGTGCCGGCGTCGGCCTCGGCGCCCCACTGCGACCAGCCGTCCCGGGGGTACCGGGCGAACAGCTCCAGGTAGGGACCGGGGGAGCAGGCCTCGACGATGTCGTACAGCTCCTCCGGCTTACGGGAGTGCTCCCGCTTCCTGGTGGCGAACAGGTTGACCTGGCGGCGGCCGGGGTCGAGGGTGCGGAGGCTGCCCCGCACCCCGAAGAGCACCGGCTCGGTGACGTTGCGGAAGTAGAAGCCAACGCCCCGCCCGTCCGAGCCGCCGTCCTTGCGGACCTTGTGCCAGACCAGCATCGACTTGTACGTGAAACCCCAGCGTTCAAGGACGATGAGCCCGTCGGCGAGCAGGGCGTTGGGCACCCACAGGTAGCAGTGGCTGCGGTCGGCGGCGACGTCGGCCACGGGCATGGCCGCGATCGCCTCGGTGTCCATGGTGTCGTACCGCGACAGCCGCCGGTGCTCGGGGGCCACCTTCCCCGTACGGTTGAGGAACCGCCAGGGCGGGTCGGCCAGGAGGGTCGGAAACCTACGGCCGCCCAGTTCGGTGAACATCGCCGGAACGGTACAGCGGCGTCCGGTTGCATTATCCACGTCGCCGGTTCACGCCGGCGCGCCGACGGGCCCTGTCCAGGACCCCGGGCGCGAAAGAGGCCCCGATGCAGCCGGACACGGCGGACGTCCGCTTACATCGGGGCCTGCCCACATGATAGCCGGTATTAATCGGTCGTTAATCGACCCGGTGCAAGGTTTCCGGACATGCCCGGGAAAGGGCGTGGCGCAGCAGCGGGAAGCGTGACTCGGGTGGGGCTCGTGCGACGGCGGGTCCCGCCAAGGATGCGGCTCCCGTGCTCGGGTCCAGGCTCCGACAGCCGCCGGCCTGAGTGGTTCGGATCCTCATTGGCCGGAACGGCAGAGAGTGGTGCGGACTTCCTCAGTGGTTCGGGCGGCGTGATCGGGGACGGGCCCGCGTCCGGGCCCCCGACTCCCGGCGGTCATGGGCATGGCCCGTCCCGGCGACGGCCATGCACTTCGACGAAGCCTCCGCCCGCTCCCGGTACAGGACGGCCCCCTGGGCGCCCGCGATCCGGACCGCTTCCCGCACGTCGACCAGGGCCTCGGCGTGGCGCTCCGGCGCCGACTCGGCGACCAGCTCCGCCCGCAACCGGTGCAGCTCGGCGGTGCAGAAGGACGAGCCGATGGCCGCCACCTCCGCCAGGCCGTCGTCCACGCACCGCTGCGCCTCCGCCAGCCGACCCGCCCGCTGCCAGACCTCGGCCTGCAGGGCGAGCCAGTACGGCCGCCACGGCCGGATACCGGCCACCTGCGCCGGCGACAGGCCCTCCATCAGGGCGGTGGCGTCCGGGCCCCCACCGGTGTCCGGGTCCTGCGAGAGCGTCCAAACCCGGACCACGCGGGCGTGATAGGCGAAGTCGACCATCCGGTACCGGTCCGAGTGCTCGAGCAGCTCGTCGGCCAGTTGCCGTGCCTCCCCGGCTGGGCCGCCGAGAGTCCGGGCGAACACGCCGAAGGCCAGGGCGATGGCGACGGTGAACGGGTCGCCCAGGCCCCGGGCCCGGGAGACCGCACCGTCGACCAGGACGCGGGCCTCGTCGTGGAGGCCCTGAAGGTGGAGGGCCATCGCCAGCCAGCTGTCGACCTGCACGCGGAGATCGGCGTAGGTCACGTCGGCCAACGCATGGTCGGCCACGCCGTCGGCGAGCTCCTTCCCGGCGCCGAGATGCCGCGTCCCGTCGACAAGGTCGCCGCAGCACAGGGCGACGCTACCGAGGCCGAGATGGGCGGCGGCGGAGACGACCGGCTCGGCGGAGGCCCGGCCCAGCTGCAGGATGTGGTCGCCGAGGGCGCGGGCGCCGGGGGCGTCGCCGCTGGCCCACGCGTAACTGAGCGATCCCCACAGCGAGGGAAGGAGCCGGCGGCGGTCCTCGACCTCCCGGCAGAGCTCGGTCGCCCGCGCCCAGGCCGCCGCCGTCTCGGCGACGGCCACCCCCTTCACCAGGGTGAGCAGGGCGGCGAGCCGGTCCTGCAGGTCGAGCTCCTGGCGGTCGCGGTCACGACCGGCGGGCTCGGCGTCGAGGAGCCCGAGGGCCCGCCGGAGATGGTCCTCCGCAGCCTCGTACGCCAGCGCGGCCTGAGCCGCCGAGGAGGCCCGGATGGCGGCGGCGATGGCGCGCCGCGCCCCGACGACGGCGACCGCCTCGTGCAGGTGGTGGGCGACCTCCGTGGCGGCGGCATCCACGCCCACCGCCTGTTCCAGCGCGTCGGCCAGTCGTCCGTGGAGGCGCGCCCGCCGCAGTCCGGTCGTTTCCCCGTACACGGTCTCCTGCACGAGGACGTGGGAGAACCGGAAGCACCCCGGTCGCCCGGGCTGCTCGGTCGTCAGGCCGGCGGCGACGGCCACGTCGACGATGTCGAGCGCAGCGTCGAGGCCCAGCCCGGCTGCGATCGACACGACGGCAAGATCGAACTCCTGGCCGGCGATGGCGGCGACCGCCAGGAGCTGCCGAGTGGGCTCCGGGAGCCGGATCAGCCGGCGGACGATCACCTGCCGCACAGCCCACGGCACGGCCGCGCTCCGGGCCCCGGTCTCCGAGAGGCCGGTCTCCGAGAGGCCTCCCTCGGCGACCAGGAGACGGGTGAGCTCCCCGACGAAGAACGGGTTGCCGGCGGCGCGTGCCCAGACCGCGGCGACGACGCCCGCCGCCGGCTCTGCGCCCGCCTCGTGGGCGATGAACTGCGCCACCTCCGGCTCGCTGAGGCCGCGGAGGGCGAGGTCGACGCGCCCGGGCTGGCGGGCGATCCGGGCCAGGACCCCGGTGAGGCGTTCGTCCGGCCCAGGGTCGACGTCGCGGTAGGTGATGACGAGCAGGGCATCCATGCCCGGCACCCGGGCGGCGAGGTGGGTGGCCAGCTCCAACGACGGCGGATCGGCCCAGTGGAGATCGTCGAGGACGATGGTCAGGGGCAGGCGCCGGGACAGGCGTTCCAGGAAACCGGCCACCGCCTCGAAGAAGCGGAAGCGGGCCGCCGCCGGGTCGGCCGCACGCGGAGGATCCAGCTCGCCCATGAGGGTGCTCACCTCGGGCACCACCTGGGCGATCTCGGCTGCGTCGGGTGAGAGCGCGGCCCGCACGTTGGCGGCATCCTCGTGCACGAGCAGCGTGCGGACGATCTGGATCCAAGGCCAGAACGGGGGCGCCCCCTCACCCTCGTAGCACACACCCCACGCCACGGCACCGCCCCGCGCCGCGGCACGCTCCACCGCCTCCTGCGCCAGGCGGGTCTTGCCGATGCCCGGCTCGCCGGAGACGAGGACGATCCCGCCCTCGGCTTCTCCCAGCCGGGCGACGGCGGTCTCCACCGCGGCCAGCTCGACCTTGCGGCCGACCAACGGATCGGTGGAGAGCTGTGGCGGCGGCTCGGTGGCGGTGCGCACCGGCGCGGGGACGTCCTCAGGCGTAGGTGGCCGCCAGTCGAGGGCGGGGGACTGGGCGAGGATGGCCCCCTCGAGGCGGCGCAGGTCGGGGCCGGGCTCGATGCCGAGCTCCTCGCGCAGGTGGTCCCGCGCCCGGGCGTAGGCCCGGAGCGCCTCGCCCTGGCGGCCGGAACGATAGAGCGCCAGCATGAGCAACCCCACCAACCGCTCCCGCAGGCCGTGCTCGGCGACGAGGCCTTCCAGCTCGACCGTCACTGCGGTGTGGGCCCCCAGGTCGAGATCGGCCTGGATGCGGTCCACCGTCGCCGACACCCTGAGCTGCTCGAGGCGCGACGCCTCGAACTCGGCGAAGGCGAACTCCTCGAGGGCCCGGCCCCGCCACAGGCCGAGCGCCTCGCCGAGGGCGAGTCGGGCGGCGCGAGGCCGGCCGTCGCCCAAGTGCCGGTTTCCGTCGGCGGCCAGGGTCTCGAACGTGGCCGCGTCGTACTCGGACTCCGCGACCCGGAGCAGGTAGCCCGGGGAACGGGTCAGTAGGCGTCGCGGAGGATCGTGGGCGGGGCGGCCGGGCTCCAGCAGTCGGCGGAGATTGGCGATGTGGACCGGCACGCTGGCCGTCGACCTGGGCGGCGCCGCCTCGGGCCACAGGAGCTCCGCGAAGCGGTCGAGGGAGACCACGCGGTTGGCATGCACCAGCAACGCGGCGAGCACGGCACGTTGCTTCGGCGGGCCCAGGTCGAGGGGTCGGCCGTCAAGGGCACCTTCGAGGGGTCCGAGGATGCTGAAGGAGATTCCTTCGCCGCTGATGCCGACCCGGGGGACGGCGTCGCGGCTCATCGACGGGGGAACAGCGGCGCGCCCTTCTCCACCGCCAACCCGCCGGGGTAGCCCCCCCAGGCCGCGGCGCCGGGGAGGCGCTGGTCGGCGGGCGAGCCCGGCAGGCCGAGGCGGCGCCACACCTCGGTCGTCGCAGTCGGGATGGCGGGGAAGGCCAGGACGGCCACGATGCGCAGGGCTTCGAGGGCGGTCCCCATCACGGCGTCGACGGCCGGACCGGGCGCCGCCTTCCACGGTTCGTTGGCCTCCAGGAAGGCGTTGGCCTCGCGGATCAACTGCCAGGTGGCTTCCAGGGCGTCGGAGGGCGCCAGCCGGTCCCAGGCCGCGGCCGCGTCGGCGTACACGCGCTCGGCGACGGCGGCCAGCGGGCTGTCGAGCGTAGGAGCGGGGCCGATGCCGCCGCATTTGCTGCCCACGACCGTTGCCACCCTCGAGAGCAGGTTGCCGAGGTTGTTGGCCAGGTCGGAGTTGTAGCGGGCGACCATGCCCTCGTAGGAGAAGTCGCCGTCGGGCCCGAAGGTCACTTCGCGCAGGAAGTGGTAACGCACGGCGTCGACCCCGAGGTCGTCGACCAGCTCGGCCGGGGCGATCTGGTTGAGCCGGGTCTTGCTCATCTTCTCGCCTTTCACCAGCAGCCACCCGTGGGCGGCCACACAACGGGGCGGCTCCAGGCCCGCAGCCATCAGCATGGCCGGCCAGAAGACGGCGTGGAAGCGGATGATGTCCTTGCCGATGAGGTGGTAATCGGCCGGCCACCACTCCGCGAAGCGGTCGGGGTCCTCGCCGTACCCTGCGGCGGTGAGGTAGTTCGGCAGGGCGTCGAACCAGACCCAGGCCACCTGCGCCGGGTCCCAGGGGAGGGGGACGCCCCAGTCGAAGGCACTGCGGCTGATGGAGATGTCCTGCAGACCGGTCCGGATGAAGCCCAGCACCTCGTTGCGCCGGGTGGCCGGGATCACCGCATCGGGATGGTTCTCGTAGAAGTCCAGGAGCCGCTGCTCGTAGCGGGAGAGCCGGAAGAACCAGTTCGACTCCTCCATGCGCTGCACGGGCTGCCCGTGGATCGGGCAGTTCCCGTCGATCAGCTCGTCGGTGGTGTAGTAGGCCTCGCAGGCCACGCAGTACAGGCCCTCGTAGGTGTCCTGCTCGATGTCGCCGTTGTCGTAGACGGCCTGCAGGAACTTCTGCACGGCGACGCGGTGGCGGTCCTCGGTGGTCCGGATGAAGTCGTCGTAGGCGATGCCGAGCAGGTCCCACGCGTCCCGGAACCGCTGGCTGTTGCGGTCGGCCAGCTCCTGGGGGTGGACGCCCTGCGCCTCTGCGGCCTGCTGGTTCTTGAGCCCGAACTCGTCGGTGCCGGTGAGGTAGAGGACGTCGTCGCCCAGCAGGCGGTGCCAGCGGCAGACGGCGTCGCCGATCACCGTGGTGTAGGCGTGGCCGATGTGGGGCGCGTCGTTGACGTAGTAGATCGGCGTCGTCAGGTAGAACCGGGCCACGGCCGTACAGTACCGATCGGCCGGTCCCGCCCGACCGGGATTCCGACACGGAGGTTCACCACGATGCACTACCGCCTGCTCGGGCACACCGGACTGCGGGTCTCGGAGGCCGCCCTCGGCACCATGACCTTCGGCACCGACTGGGGCTGGGGCGCCGACATCGACGAGACCCGGAAGATCTTCGACGCCTACGCAGAGGCCGGCGGCAACTTCGTCGACACCGCCGACCGGTACACCAACGGCACGGCCGAGAAGATGGTCGGCGAGTTCGTCCGGGCCGACCGGGACAAGTTCGTGGTCGCGTCCAAGTACACCCTGTCGAGCCGGCCCGACGATCCCAACGCCGCCGGCAACCACCGCAAGAACCTGGTCCAGTCGCTGGAGGCCAGCCTGCGCCGGATGGGCACCGACTACCTGGACGTCTACTGGGTCCACATCTGGGACCGCCTCACGCCCATCGAGGAGATGATGCGAGCCCTCGACGACGTGGTGCGGGCCGGCAAGGTGCTCTACGTCGGCATCTCCGACGCCCCCGCGTGGGTCGTGTCCCGTGCCAACACCCTGGCCGAGGAGCGGGGCTGGACGCCGTTCGCCGCCATCCAGGTGCAGTACAGCCTCATCGAGCGGTCGGTCGAGCGGGAGCTCCTGCCCATGGCCCGTGACCTCGACGTGGCCGTGACCGCGTGGGCGGCGCTGGGCAGCGGCATCCTCACCGGCAAGTACAACAAGGACCGCTCGGGCGGGGGCGGCCGGATCGACACGACGGGGAGCTCGAACATGCTCACCGAGCGCAGCCTGGCCATCGCCGCCGAGGTCGTCACCCTGGCCGGGGAGGTCGGCGTGTCGCCGTCGCAGGTGGCCCTGGCCTGGGTCCGCCAGCAGGGGGGTGTGGTCATCCCGATCATCGGCGCCACCAAGCTGAGCCAGCTGACGGACAACCTGGGCTCGCTCGACGTCCACCTCACCCCCGAGCAACTCGAGCGCCTCGACAAGGCCAGCGCCATCGAGCTCGGTTTTCCCCACGACTTCAGCAACTCGATGAACGCCATGGTCTTCGGCGAAGCCGGCACCCGGGTCCGACCCCACCGGTAGAGCCATCACCTCCCGGACCGCCGAACTGGTGACGCTCAGCGGCATCCGGCGCCGCTGAGCGTCACCAGTTCGGCGGTTTCAGAGGCGGAGGGCGACGTCGTAGACCAGGCGCTTCGGCACGCGCAGGGTCGTGGCCACCTCGGCGATGGCGCTGCGCTTGTCGAGCCCGGCGCCCAGGCGGGACCGCAGGGCCGCCTCCACGTCGGTCTCCCCGGCCGGATCGATGGGCGGGGCGCCGTCGAGCACGAGCACGTACTCGCCACGGGGTTCCCTGGACGCGAGGTGATCGACGGCCCCGGCCAGCGTTCCCCGCCAGACCTCCTCGTGCAGCTTGGTCAGCTCGCGGGCGACGGTGACCCGTCGGTCCGCGCCCGCGGCCCCGATCAGGTCGGCCACGGTCTGGCGGACCCGGGGGGGCGCTTCGAACAACACGACGGTCCGGGGCTCGGCGGCGACCTCGGCGAGGCGCTGGGAGCGGGCGGCGCCCTTGCGGGGGAGGAAGCCCTCGAAGCAGAAGCGGCTGGTCGACAGGCCGCTCACGACCAGGGCCGCCACCAGCGCCGACGGCCCGGGAACGACCTCGACCGCATGGCCGGCGGCCGCCGCTGCGGCCACCAGCCGCTCACCCGGATCGGAGATGCCGGGCATGCCCGCGTCGGTGACCACCGCCACCCGCTGGCCCCGGTCGAGCCGGCGGAGCACGTCGCCCACCGACGCGGCTTCGTTGTGGTCGTGGACGGCCACCAGCCGCCCCGCGCCCGACACCCCGAGGTGGGAGAGCAGGGCCCGTGTCCGCCGGGTGTCCTCGCAGGCGATGGTGTCGGCCGCCGCCAGCACCTCCACCGCCCGGGGCGAGAGGTCGCCGAGGTTGCCGATCGGCGTCCCGACCAGGACGAGGACCCCGGCCAGCCCGCCCGGTCCCCCCGGGGACGACGTCATTCCCGGACCTCCAACCGGTCGCCGGGGCGCAGCTTCCAGCGCTCGAAGGCGCCGCACTCGGCCTCGATGACGCAGCTCCCCTTCAGCGAGGGCCGGGTGATGCGGCCCGGTCGCAGGCAGACGGTGCGCAGGACGACCAGATCCCTGCTGCAGACGGCGACGTCGATCGTGAACAGCATCCCGACCGAGTGCACGGACCGGGCCGGGCGGATGAGGATCGCCCCCTCGATACCGGAGCGCTCGAGCAGGCCCTGGACCCGGTCCTTCCTGGTCTCGGTCACCTCCAGGGCGGCCAGCACCTCGTCGTCCCGGAGAAGCCAGGCGTCCTTCATTACCGGGCCGTCATGATCAGACGTTGAAGCGGATTTCGAGGACGTCGCCGTCGGCGACCTCGTAGTCCTTTCCCTCGACCCGGAGCCGGCCGACGTCCTTGGCCGCCTGCCAGGAGCCCAGCGACAGCAGCTCGTCCCAGTGGATGATCTCGGCCCGGATGAAGCCCCGCTGCAGGTCGGAATGGATGACCCCGGCGCACTCTGGCGCCTTGGCCCCGGCCCGGAAGGTCCAGGCCCGCGACTCCTTGTCGCCCGTGGTGAGGAACGTCCGCCGGCCCAGCAGCTGGTAGGCGGCCCGGATGACCCGGGGCAGGGCGCCCTCGCCCAGGCCCAGGCCCTCCAGCAGCTCGGTCCGGTCGGCCTCGTCGAGGGATGCGGCCTCGGACTCGAGTTGCACGCTCACCCCCAGGACCTCGGCGGCGCCGCCCAGCTCGGCGGACACCGGCTTGGTCAGCGAATCGGAGTCGGCCACCTGTCCCTCCCCCAGGTTCACCACGGCCAGGACGGGCTTGTTGGTCAGCAGGAAGGTCGACCGGAGGTCGTTGCGCTGCTGGACGTCGAGCTCCGATCGGTAGATCGGAACGCCGGCGTTGAGGGCGACCAGGGCCGCTTCCATCGCCTCGACCTCGCCCTTGAGCATGGGGTCGTTGCGCGCCATCTTCTTGCGCTTGACGATCTGGCTGTCGATGGAGTCGACGTCGGCGAGCACCAGCTCGAGCTCCAGGGTGTGCAGGTCGTCGAGGGGATCGTTGTCGCCGACCACGTTGTCGTCGGCGAAGGCCCGCAGGACCATGACGATGGCGTCGACCTCACGGATGCCGGCCAGGAACCGGTTGCCCATGCCCTCACCGGTGGACGAGCCGGCCACCAGCCCGGCGATGTCGACGAACTCCAGCGTCGCCCCGACCACCTTCTTCGACCTGCTCATCTCGGCCAGGGCCCGCAGGCGGGGGTCGGGAACCTGGGCGATGCCGACATGGCTCTCGGTAGTGGAGAAGGGGTGGGCCGCCACCGCAACCGACGCCCCCGTCAGGGCGTTGAAGAGCGACGACTTCCCGGCGTTGGGGAGGCCGACCAGGCCCAGACGTTCCATCGGAGCCAGGGTAACCGGGGCGGTGAGTGGCGGGACCGGGTAGGGCGCGACGGCGCCATGGCCCTCGTCGCCGCCGGCGCAGCGATCATCCTCCCGTGGGCGAACTACTGGGGCGTGACCACCGCTGCCACCAACGGGTCGCTCGCAGCTCATCGTGTACCACTCATGTTCGCCCACATGCCGTGGTTCCGCCGGCCCGACACCTACGACACGACCTCTACGTTTTCCTCGCCTCGTGGAGCATGGCCACCAGCTCCCGCCGGACGCTGTCCGCCGACTCCTGCTCGGTCCTGAACGCCACCCGGATGGCCTCCTGGTGCCCGTTGGCCAGCTGCGCGACCACGTCGAACCCGTAGCGGTCCACGGCGGTCATTGATGCGCTCACCACGTCGGTCCGACCTGCGCCGTGGTGGCACAGCGTGACCATGGAGTCGGCGTGGTCGGCGTTCATGTGGCCGATGATCCCCTCAGCAGCCGGCGCCAGCGGGTCGGGCGACGCCGCGGCATAGGCCGCGACGTCCACCCAGCTCATGCGGCCGAACCCGCCGACGTAGCGAACGCCGGTCATCTCGAGGCGAAGGCACCGGAAGTCGCCGTAGTCGACGTAGAACGCAGCCGGATTGGCGGCGAGGTAGCCGTCCCGGGCGGTGCTGCGCTCGGTCGGGTCGGTGATCTCGCAGACCTCGCCCATCAGGGTCACCCGTCCCGACGCCAGGGGATCGGCACCGGGCGGGGTGTCCTCGACGACGAGCACGCTGGCCCGGGGGTCGGCGTCGATGTTGCGGGTGTGCTCGGCCATGGTGCTCACGAAGAAGCACGGCTGCCCGTTGGCGTCGGGGCCGTAGGTGATCACCGAGCCGAACGGGGACCCCGGCGGGTCCAGTGACAGGGTCGACAAGGCCGCTCGCGACTGGCTGGCGACGATGGTGCGGGCCCGCTCCGCATGGCTGGGCTCGGGGGGCGGTGGGCGGCCCACTCCAGCCTGCGCACCGTCGTCGGGGGCGACCGGCTCGTAGCCGGGGATGATGTGTCCGGTGCTCAACTCTGCCTGCGTCCCATAATCATCTAGCCTGCCCTAATCATGTCGAAGAAGACGAACAAGCGGAAAATCAAAGCCAGGCGCAAGAAGGCGAACCACGGCAAGAAGCCCAACGCCGGTCGTTAGCGTTCCTCCCGCCCCGGCCACACCGGCGCGGGACACCGTCGAGGTGCTCCACGGTACCGAGGTGCACGACCCGTACCGGGGCTCGAGGACGGCTGCGCGCCCAGGGGCTCGCCCCCACCGATGTCACCGCGATCGAGCTGGGCGTGGCCTGGCCCGTCCTGCGCACGATCGCCGAGCCACCACTTGCGTGCCCACGCGGGCAGGATCCGAACCGTTTCCGCTCCCCAGTGGCTGGATCGGTGCGCTTGTCGTTAGGTTCTGATCATTGCTCTCGGTCGCGTGCTGCCAACTCGGGATGGCGGAACGGCGGGAGAGCGCCAAGGGTAGAAGCTGGCTTTGCCGGTCCAACAGAGAGGCTGAGCGTTGCGGATCGCTGAGATCGCCCCCGTCTGGGTGAGTGTCCCGCCCCCGAGCTACGGCGGCATCGAGCTCGTGGTGGCTTTGGTGGCCGACGGGCTGGTCGACCGCGGCCACGACGTCACCCTCTTCGCCACCGGCGGATCCCGGACCAAGGGGACCCTCGTGACGCCGATCCCCGAGACGCCGGATCTGGCCAAGATGGGGGTGAGCTTCACCGACGACCTGGTCCACACCCTGACCGCCTACCTGCACGCCGGCGAGTTCGACGTCATCCATGACCACTCCGGCTTCGGCCCTGCGTTCGGCGCCATGCTGAACGGCACGCCGCCCGTCGTCCGGACCCTGCACGGGCCGTGGAGTGACCCGGCCCGGCGCTTCCATGCCGCCCTGGCCGGCCGGGTGCACCTGGTGGCCATCAGTGAATCGCAGAAGAGCCTCAACACCGACCTCCCCTACGCCGGCGTGGTCCACAACGGCATCGACCTCGACGTCTACCCGTATCGTGAAGAGAAAGAGGACTTCCTCCTGTTCCTCGGCCGCTGCAACCCGGAGAAGGGCCCGGAGGTGGCGGTGGAGGTGGCCAAGCGGGCCGGCAAGCACCTGAAAATGGTGGTGAAACGGGCGGAGCCGGCCGAGATCCAGTACTGGGAGCGCATCGTCGAGCCCCGCCTGAGCGGCGACGAGGAGCTGCTCTGGGAGGTGTCGCACGAGGACAAGGTCGACCTGTTGTCCCGCGCCCAGGGCACGCTGTGCACCATCCAGTGGCCCGAGCCGTTCGGCCTGGTGATGATCGAGTCGATGGCCTGTGGCACGCCAGTGATCGTTCCGCCCATGGGGGCGGCCCCGGAGCTGGTCGTCGACGGGGTGACCGGCTTCATCCGCACCTACATCGACGACATGGTCGAGGCCGTCGGCCGCCTCGGGGAGCTGTCGCCCGCCGCGTGCCGGGCCCGGGTGGCCGACAACTTCACCGCCGAGGTCATGGTGTCGGGCTACGAGAAGGTCTTCGAGCAGGTCGTCGGCGCGTCCCGGTCCTGAGCGCCGCCTCCCGGTAGCTGCGGATTTCACGTATTGAGCGGCTGGCCGGCCACTGCGAGAATGACGCTGCGGCTGGAGCCGAGTGGGTGCTCCATGTTCCGATCGGCCCGAGGAGATGCGACATGAAGCACACGCGCAGCAGTCGGCGGTTACGCGCCATCCAGACCGTTGTCGTGGCGGGAGGGCTGCTCGGATCCCTGGTGGTTTGGAACGGCCCGGCCCAGGCGGTCAACAACAAGGGGCTCAACGGCCTCATTGTCTGCGGGGGCACCGAGCCGACGAGCAATCCCAAGGTGGCGGACTTCGGCGTCTACGTGATGAACCCCGACGGCAGCAACCGGCGCAATGTCACCGCCGACAATCCGATCACCGACTACAACCCGCTGTTCACCCCTGACGGCACCAGGATCCTGTACGAGTCGGAGCGCCCCGACGAGGCGGTCGACGACACCTTCGAGCTCTACCTGATCAACCCCGACGGGAGCGGTAAGACCC
>JALYYN010000598.1 GCA_030946525.1 Actinomycetota bacterium
TGGGCGGGGCCGACCCCAACGCCCGCCAGCAGGGTGGCATCACCCCGCTCATGGCCGCCGAGGAGAACGGCGACGCCGAACTGGTCCGCCTGTTGATGGACCACGGCGCCGAGGAGTCGGCCACCGCCCCGACGGAGTAGTCCGGCCGACCCACCCGGGCGAACTGGTGGCGGCCGAGGGCGTCCGGCGCCCTCGTATGTCACCGGTTGGGCGATGTCTCACCCCCTCGGCACCATGTTCGCCATGAGCAGCATGGACCGAAAGATCGCCATCGTTGCCGAGAAGCAGCACGGGGTGTTCACCTGGCAGCAGGCCCGGTCCGCAGGCATCACGCCCGACGCGATGAAGCACAGGCTCCGATCGGCCCGGTGGCAGGCGATGGCCAAGGGTGTCTACCGCCTGTGCGGGTCGCCCCGGAGCTGGGAGCAGCAGGTCATAGCCCTCACGTTGGCGGCCGGCCCGCAGGCGGCAGCTTCACACCGCTCGGCGGCGGCGCTGCTCGGCATCCCGGGCTTCCGCCGGCACGGTGTGCCCGAGGTGACCACCCCGAGGGACCGCCGGCACCGCCCGCCGTCGACCATCGTCCACAGGTGGCGGCCCTTCCCCGACCACCACCTCACCGTGGTCGAGGGCATCGTCACGACGAGGATGGCCCGGACCCTCGTCGACCTG
The DNA here is from genome assembly GCA_030946525.1 of Actinomycetota bacterium. Taxonomy (GTDB): domain Bacteria; phylum Actinomycetota; class Acidimicrobiia; order Acidimicrobiales; family AC-14; genus CADCTB01. The sequence goes on from JALYYN010000598.1 coordinate 673, forward strand.
GCCGGCGTCGTCCATGCCGGACGCACGGCGCGCGCCGTCGACAACTGCCTTGCCCCTGGCGGGGTCACCCTCCCTGCGCTCCACGCCACCTTTTGCGACATGGCCGGACGGGGCCGGAAAGGGGTCGCCGTCATGCGGGCCATTCTCGACGAACGCGGACCGGGCTACGTCGCGCCCGCCAGCGAGCTGGAGGCCCGCTTCGTCGACCTCGTCCGGGCCGCAGCACTGCCGGAGCCGGTCCGCCAATTCGACGCCGGCGACGGCGACGCCTGGGTCGGGCGGGTGGACTTCGCCTATCCCCACATCGGGCTGCTTGTCGAGCTCGATAGCCGGCGACACCACAGCGCGCGGCTTGACCGCTCCGCCGACGAACGGCGCGACGCGCTTCTCCTCGCCGGCGGGTGGCGGTGCGTCGAGCGCTTCGACTGGGCCGACGTGGTCGACCGCCCGGCCGGGGTGGTCGACCGGCTGTCGCGACTCCTCGGCGACGCGACCGCGTAACCGGTGACGGCGCGGGGCGCATCCCGCCCACGACCGTCACCGGTTCGTCAGCCACTGCCCACCGGGCGGTCGAGCGCCGACAGCCGGTCGAGCACGTCGCCCGGGGGCCGCACCGCCACGAAGGTCCTCCCCGAACCGGTGACGCTCAAGGGCGCCCCACGCCCTTCACCGTCATCGGTTCGCAAGGGGCGGGCGGAAGAGAGGGGGCACTCAGCGCCCGCCGAGCAGCCGCCTCCGCAGCAGGTCGAGCAGCGAGATGGTGGCGAACTGGCGGATGTGCCGGCGGTCGCCGGGGAGGTGGGCTTCCACCGCCTCGACGCGCCCGTCCAGGGCGACGGCCATGAACACGGTGCCGACGGGCTGGTCTTCCTGGCGGGCGGGGCCGGCGACCCCGGTCACCGCCAGCCCGACGTCGGCCTCCAGGGCCCGGCACGCTCCCGTGGCCATGGCCCTGGCCGCGTCGGCGGTGACCACCGGGCCCTCGGGAACGCCCAGCAGGTCGTACTTGACTCTGCTGTCGTAGGCGACGATCGAGCCCCGGAACCACTTGCTGGCCCCCTCGGTCTCGGCCAGGCGGGCGCCCACCAGCCCTCCGGTAAGCGATTCGGCCACCCCGATCGTCCGGCCCTGGGCCACCAGCAGGTCGGCGACGACCCGCTCCATGCTCTGGTCGTCGATGCCGAAGACGAGGTCGCCGAGGACGGCGCGCAGCTCGGCCTCCTCGTCGTCGAGCATGGCCGCCGCCTCCGCCTCCGACGCGCCCTTGGCGGTGATCCTGACCTTGATCCCCTCCATGCCCGACGCCAGGAAGGCGATCGTCGGGTTCGACACCCCGCCCCCGAGGGCGCTCGGGCCCGGGCGGCCCGCCAGCGCCTCCACCCGGCCCGCGACCATCTCGCCCAGCGTCGACTCGGGCACGCCCCAGGTCCGGACCATGCGGCTCAGGATCACCGACCCGGACGGTCCGGACCGCCGCTTGAGGTCGGGGATCACCGCACGCTCGAGCATCTCCGCCATCTCCATCGGCACCCCCGGGATGGCGTACACGACGGCACCCCCCTCGCCCACGGGGCAGATGAGGCCGGGCGCGGTTCCCCGCTCCTGGGGGATGAACGTCGCCCCCTCGGGCAGGTCGGCCTGGCGGGCGTTGCTGGGCGCCATCTCGCGGCGCCGGGCCTTGAAGAAGGCACGGATGCGCTCGACCATCGCCGGGTCCCGGACCAGGTCCACGCCGAGCGCCTCGGCGATCGCCTCCCGGGTGATGTCGTCCGACGTGGGGCCCAGGCCTCCGCAGACGATGACCGCGTCCGACCGGCCCAGGGCGATGCGCAGGGCGGCGGCGATGCGGGCCTGGTTGTCGCCCACCTTCGTCTGGTAGTGCGAGTCGATGCCGGCCAGGGCCAGCCGGTCCCCGATCAGCGCCGAGTTGGTGTCGACCACCTGCCCGAGCAGCAACTCGGTGCCGACGGCCAGCACCTCACACCGCACCGGCGACCTCAGGCGGCACGCTGCTCCTCAGGCATGCAGCACGCGCCGTCCGTCCCAGAGGTACTGCGCCCCGGTGACCACGGTCAGGGCCACGGCCACCCACAGCACGCCGACCCGGAAGTCCCGGTAGGCCTCGCCGGCGATCGGGGCGATGGCCAGGCCCACGGCGATGTCCTGCATCCAGGTCTTCACCTTGGCCTGGAAGCGGGCGGGCACCGACACCCCACGACGGCCCACGTAGGACCGGTAGACGCTCAGGGCGACCTCGCGTACGGCGATGATGGTCACCGGGATCCACCACAGCAGTCCCCGGCCGACGAGGGCCGCCATCGCCCCCAGCACGATGACCTTGTCGGCCAAGGGGTCGAGGAAGGCTCCGGAGCGGGTGGTGCCGTGCCGCCGGGCGAGCCAGCCGTCGGCGAAATCGCTGCCGGCGAGCACGACCCACACGGCCAGCGCCGGCCATTCGGTGCCCCGGCCGGCGATCAGGGCGATCAGCACCGGCAGGACGACGATGCGCGCCATGGTCACCGCATTGGCCGGGGTGGCCAGCGCGGAGGGCCCGAACGACGGGGTGGAGGTGGCGTCGGCAACCGGCTCCCCGTGCTCGCCGGCCAGTCTCACGCTGCTTCCAGGTCGGGACCGGTGGCGTCGGTCACGGTGAGGGTGGCGAAGCTGCCGGCGGGGAGGCGGCGCGGGACGGCGATCACGCCGTCGATCTCGGGGGCCTCGCGGTGGGTGCGGCCGACGCCGGGCTCGTCGACCAGCACGTCGACGGAGCGGCCGATCAGCGCGGCGCGCCGCTCCATGGTGATCCGGTCCTGCAGCTCGGACAGCTCCAGGAGCCGCTCGGCCACCAGCCCGGCCGGCACGGCACCGTCGAGCCCGGCGGCAAGGGTGCCGTCCTCCCTGGAGTAGGCGAAGAATCCGGCCCAGTCGAGCTGGGCGTCCTGGACAAAGCGCAGGAGGACGTCGTGATCGTCCTCCGTCTCCCCCGGGTAGCCGACGATGAACGAGGAACGGAAGGCGGCGTCGGGCTCACGGGCGCGGATGGCGTCGATGCGGGCCAGGAAGCGGGGCCCGTCGCCCCACCGGCGCATCCGGCGCAGCAGGGGCTTCGACGCGTGCTGCAGGGAGAGGTCGAAGTAGGGAACGCCGGTGGCGCAGATGACGTCGACCAGGCGATCGTCGAGCTCGGAGGGATACAGGTAGAGGAGGCGGACCCGCTCGATCCGGGCCGCCACAGCGTTCACCAGGGGGATGATCGCCCCCTTGCGGCCGACGTCGCGCCCGTAGGACGCCAGGTCCTGGGCGACGAGGACGACCTCGGCCACGTCGAGGGCGTCGACCTCGGCCAGGATCGACTCCTCGGACCGGGAGCGCTGCGGGCCCCGGAAGGACGGGATGGCGCAGAAGCCGCAGCTGCGGTCGCAGCCCTCGGCGACCTTCACGTAGGCCCAGGGTGACGACGACTTCGGCCGGGGGAGGTTCAGCAGGTCGAAACTGGGCAGTGGCGGCCCCGGTTTGGCGCCCAGCGAGACCGCCACAGGCACCCCGAAGCCGGCCACCGCGTCCACCTCCGGCAGGGCCGCGACCAGCTCGTCGCCCGACCGTTCGGCCAGGCAGCCGGTGACGACCAGGCGGGCGCCGGGTCGGCGGGCGCCTGACAGGGCGAGGATCGTCTCGATCGACTCCTCGCGCGCCGCCTCGATGAAGGCGCAGGTGTTCACGACCACGAGGTCGGCGTCCTCCGGCCGCGCCGCCACCTCGTACCCGCCGTCGGCCAGCGTCCCGGCCAGCTTGTCGGAGTCGACCTGGTTCTTGGGACAGCCCAGGGTCTCCAACCAGTAACGCTCGGGCACGCCCCACAGTAGTTCAGGTCGCACGGGTCCGCCCGCTCGAAGCGCCGCTCGGGCCGCAGGCCGCCGCCCGCCGCCCGACTCCGCGCTACTTCTGCTTGCCGAGCATGCGGTTCATCTTGGTGCCGCAGGTGGGACAGGCGCCCTGGGCTGCCCGCCGGCCGTTGGCCAGTTCGACCTCGGTGCCGTCGAACTCCCGCTTCTCGCGGCACTTCACGCAGTAACCCTCGTAGTTGGCCATGACGCTCTCCTCGTCTCTGATGCGGGGAACAGTCTTTCCCAGATCCTGCCGCCGACCGCAACCTCGGGTGTCACCTTTCTACCCGACAGCAGGTCTGATTGGTTGTAAGCGTCGCTCAAGGAGGCCATCGCATGTACACCTTCGCAGTCGTCACATTGTTCGGTCTGGTAGCGCTCAAGGTCACCGACCTTCTCGTCGACCTGATCCCGGGACTCGACCGGGTCCGCACCCTGCTCACCTTCACCCTGGCCGTCGTGGTCGCCGTCGCCCTGGACTACTCCCTGTTCCGCGGCTTCGGGATCACGGTGCGCGAGGCCTGGATGGGCACGGTCGGCACCGGGCTCGTGATCGGCTCGCTGGCCGGCGCCTGGGCCAGCCTGCTCGGGTGGTTCGGGGCGACCTCGCTGGCCGGCACCCGGCCGGTGGGCAGGGAGCGTCCCCGTATCGCCGCCTGACCTCTAGCCAAAATACTCCCGCCGGTGGCGCCTCAATGGAGAGGCGCTACCGGCGCTTTTTCTTTGTATCGCATCCTCAAGAGCGGGACTTCAGTTCGTCGAGCTCTTCGGGGGTCATCAGCACGGCCCGGGCCTTCGATCCCTCCGACGGCCCGACCACCCCCCGCTGCTCGAGCAGGTCCATGATCCGGCCGGCCCGGGCGAAGCCGAGGCGGAGCTTGCGCTGGAGCATCGACGTCGATCCGAGCTGGGATCGCACGACCAGCTCCATGGCCGCCTCGACCATCTCGTCGTAGTCCTCGCCCGGCCCACCCTCGCCGACCCCGCCCGGGCCGGCCTCGTCGCCCTCGACACCGGCGACGTACTGCGGCTGGGCCTGGCGGCGCCAGTGGGCGACGACGTTGCGGACCTCGTCCTCGCCCACCCACGCGCCCTGCACCCGGAGCGGCACGTTCGACGAGGCGATGGCCAGGAGCATGTCGCCCTGGCCGACCAGGCGCTCGGCCCCGACCTGGTCCAGGATGACCCGGCTGTCGGTCGCCGAGCTGACCGCGAACGCCAGCCGGGACGGCACGTTGGCCTTGATGACGCCGGTGATGACGTCGACCGAGGGGCGCTGGGTGGCGATCACCAGGTGGATGCCGACGGCACGGGCCATCTGGGCGATCCGGCAGATCGACTCCTCGACGTCTCGGGCGGCCACCATCATCAGGTCGTTCAGCTCGTCGACCACCAGGAGGATGAACGGCAGGCGGGCGTAGGTGACCTCGGAGCCGGGATCGGGGATCAGGTCGCCGCGGTCGAAGGCGGCGTTGTAGCCGCTGATGTCACGCACACCGACCTCGGCGAGCAGGTCGTAGCGCCGCTCCATCTCGTGCACCGCCCAGGAGAGGGCGTTGGCCGCCTTCTTGGGGTTGACGACAACCTGGGTGAGCAGGTGGGGCAGGCCGTTGTACTGGCCCAGCTCCACCCGCTTGGGGTCGACGAGGATCAGCCGGACCTGATCCGGCGTGGACCGGACGAGGATCGAGGTGAGCAGGGAGTTGAGGCAGGACGACTTGCCGGCGCCCGTCGCCCCGGCGATGAGGATGTGGGGCGCCTCGGCCAGGTTCACGAGGATGGGCCGCCCGGCGATGTCCCGGCCCATGGCCACCTCGAGGGGGTGGGTGGCCTTGGTGGCCTCGGGCGACGCCAGGATGTCGCCGACCAGGACGAGCTGGCGCTGCTTGTTCGGCACCTCCACGCCGATGGCCGACCGTCCGGGGATGGGGGCGAGGATGCGGACGTCGGCCGACGCCATGGCGTAGGCGATGTCCTTGTGCAGGTTGGTGACCCGGGCGACCTTCACGCCGGGGCCCAGGGCCAGCTCGTAGCGGGTGACGGTCGGGCCGACGGTCATGCCGACCAGCGCGGTGTCGACCCCGTGGGCGGCCAGGGCCCGCTCCAGGGTGCGTCCCTCGGCCTCGACCAGGGCGTGGTCGACGTCCTGGGCCTTGCCCCGCTTGAGCAGGCTCAGCGGGGGCAGCCTCCAGGCCCCGTGCTTCTCGGAGGCGGGGACGTCGATCGCCAGCTGGTCGCCGGCCTCGTCCGGCTCCTCGATGGCGGGCGGAGGCGGCAGGTGCACCTCGACGCTCGCCGCCGGGATCGGCGCCGACTCCTTGACCGGGGTGGTGAAGGTGGGAAGGGCCGGTGCGGCGTCCTCGTCGGCGACGTCGGGCACGGCCGGCAACGGCTGGGGCCGCAGCTCGACCAGGCTGCGCCCGATCGAGGCCAGCGACCTCCCGCCCACGCGGGCGGTGCTGGCGGCCCGGCCGGCGGCGGCTCGAACCGTGGTCTGGGCCAGGACGAGGAGGGCGAGGCAGAACAGGGTGAGGAGCACGGCGGCTGCGCCCGGGGCGGCGAGCACGGCCCGGAGGGGGACGGCCCCCGCGGTGCCGACCACGCCGCCCGAGGACCGCAGGTCGGCGGCGGAGGCGCCCCACCCGGGCCC
>JALYYN010000008.1 GCA_030946525.1 Actinomycetota bacterium
TCGCCTTCCTCATCTTCTGGATCCGCTTCACCTTCCCCCGTTTCCGGGAGGACCAGCTCCAGGCTTTCGCCTGGAAGTTCCTCATCCCCCTCTCCCTCGTCAACATCATGGCCACGGCAGTCTTCAAGGTGGTCCTGTGATTTCGTCTTCGCAAGCAGAGCTTGCTCGACGAGTTGATCGTGCTCCGGCCGACCGGCGGAGCCGGCCGGACTCCGCGCTGAAACCTTCTGGCCGACAGCCGGGGCGGCCGCCTGCGGCGGCTCGGACGTCCGTCGGCAGATTCATCCCTCGTAGTGAGGTGGTCTCCTTTGCCTGAGCTTCCCGGACTTGCGAAGGGGCTTGGCGTCACGTTCAAGACCATGATCAACACCTGGACCAAGGGTGCGGTCACGGTCCAGTACCCGCACGAGAAGGAGGACCTGGCGCCCCGCACCCGTGGCGTCATCGCCCTCAAGGAGGAGAACTGCACCGTCTGCATGCTCTGCGCCCGGGAGTGCCCGGACTGGTGCATCTACATCGAGGGCCACAAGGAGAAGCGCCCGCCCCGCCGGGAGGGTGGCAAGCCCCGCACGGTCAACGCCCTCGACCGGTTCGACATCGACTACGCGCTCTGCATGTACTGCGGCATCTGCGTCGAGGTCTGCCCGTTCGACGCCCTGTTCTGGACACCGGAGTACGAGTACTCCGAGTCCAGCATCGCCGACCTCCTCCACGACAAGGAGCGTCTCGGCGAGTGGATGGTCACCGTCCCCGATCCTCCGGCCCTCGAGGCCGGAGCGGTCAAGAAGAAGTAAGCGCGCAGGAGCTAGCGTCCCCGCCGTGGTCGCCCAGAACATCGTGTTCGGCATCCTCGCCGTGGTCATGGTCGCGGCTGCGTTCCGCCTCGTCACCACGTCGAACGTGGTGCGCGCCGCGCTGTTCCTGGCCATCGTCCTGGCCGGCGCCGCCGCCCTCTACATCCTGCTCGCCGCCGAGTTCGTGGCCTGGGTCCAGGTCCTCGTGTACATCGGCGCCGTCGTCGTCCTCCTCCTCTTCGGCGTCATGCTGACCCGGGCCCCGATCGGCCACGACGCCGACCTGAACAACGACCAGCGGTGGTTGGCCGGCCTCGTCGCCCTGTTCCTGCTCGGCGCGCTGGGGTCCGTTCTGTCCGACGCGTTCGGACGGCAGAAGTTCGGGGACATCACCATCCAGCGCACGGCATCGGTGAGCGACTCGATCTTCGGCGCCTACGTCGTGCCCTTCGAAGTGGCCTCGGTGCTCCTCCTCGCCGCCCTCGTCGGCGCCGTCGCCCTGGCGCGGCGGGACTGAGCCCATGTACCTGAACCAGTTCCTCATGCTCGCCGCCGTCATCTTCTGCCTGGGTGTCTACGGGGTGCTGGCCCGCAAGAACGCCGTGCTCGTGCTCATGTCGATCGAGCTCATGCTCAACGCGGTGAACATCAACCTCATCGCCTTCGGCGCCTTCCGCAACAACGTCATCGGGCAGGTGTTCTCGCTCTTCGTCATCACCATCGCCGCTGCCGAGGTCGGCGTCGGGCTGGCCATCGTGCTGCTCATCTTCCGCAACCGGGCCGACATCAACCTGGACGAGCTCTCGCAGATGAAGGGCTAGGGCCGCCGCTCCATGCTCCGCAACGCCTGGCTGATCCCGCTCCTCCCGGCCATCTCCTTCTTCATCATCCTGTCCTTCGGCAAGCGCCTGCCGAAGAAGGGCTCCGAGGTCGGCATCACCGCCCTCGGCCTCGCGTTCGTGCTCTCGGTGGTCTGCGCCGGCCAGTGGATCGGCAAGGCTGCGCCGCGCGAGGCGGTCAACGCCCATCACACCTGGTTCACCATGGGCGGGATCGACTTCGGCGCCGGCATTCACGTCGACGGGCTGACGGTGATGATGCTGGTCGTCGTGACCTTCATCTCCCTGATGGTCCACGTGTACTCCACCGGCTACATGCACGGCGACCGCCGGTTCACCTACTTCTTCGCCGCCCTGTCGCTGTTCACCTCGGCCATGCTCATGCTGGTCGTCGCCGACAACACGCTCCAGCTCATGGTCGGCTGGGAGCTGGTCGGCCTGTGCTCGTTCATGCTGATCGGCCACTGGTGGGAGGAGGGGGTCAACTCCGGCGCCGCCATCAAGGCCTTCATCACCACCCGCACCGGCGACATCGGCCTGATGACCGGCATCATCACCCTGTTCTTCGCCGCCGGTCGGAACTTCGACATCGAGCACCTCAACCATGAGGCGCTGACCGGCGGTATCAGCCACGGCACCCTGCTCATCGGTGCCGGCCTGCTGTTCCTGGGCGTGATGGGCAAGAGCGCACAGTTCCCCCTCCACGTCTGGCTGCCTGACGCCATGGCCGGCCCGACACCGGTGTCCGCCCTCATCCATGCGGCGACGATGGTCGTCGCCGGTGTGTACCTGGTGGCCCGGGTCTACGGCGTCTTCTTCGCCGGCTTCTCCATCCAGGTGGGCGGCACGAACCTGGTCGCCATCATCGGCGCCATCACCGTGCTGATCGCCGCCGCCCTCGCCTTCGTGCAGGACGACGTCAAGAAGGTCCTCGCGTACTCGACGGTGAGCCAGCTGGGCTACATGGTGATGGCGCTGGGCACCGGGGCGTGGACGGCGGCGGTGTTCCACCTCTTCACCCACGCCTTCTTCAAGGGCCTGCTGTTCCTCGGCTCGGGGTCGCTGATCCACGCAGTGCACACCAACAACATGAGCGAGATGGGCGGGCTGCGGAAGCACATGCCCACCACGTTCTGGACGTTCATGGTCGGCTCGATCGCCCTCGCCGGGATCTTCCCCCTCGCCGGCTTCTGGTCGAAGGACGAGATCCTGCTCGGGGCCTCGTCCAACGGCTTCCCGATCATGCTGGTCGTCGGCCTCATCGGGGCGTTCATGACCGCGGCGTACATGACGCGGGCCTGCTACCTGATTTTCGCCGGGGAGTACCGCGGCCACGGCCATCCCCACGAGTCACCCCCGTCGATGGCCTGGCCGCTGCGGATCCTCGCCGTGCCCGCCGTCCTCGCCGGCCTGCTCAACGCCCCCGGCATCGAGGCCTTCCGCAAATGGGTGGAGTTCGACGTCCCCGGCGTCCCGCCGTTTCTGCACGAGCCCTCCTTCAACCCTGCGCTCGCCTTCGGCTCGCTGGTCGTTGCCCTGCTCGGCGTCGCGGCCGTCTCGGCCTACTACTACCGCGGGGCGCTCCAGGGCCTGACCGCGAGGGTCGCGGTGCTGCGGACCGGCCACCGAATCCTGGTGCACAAGTACTACCTGGACGACCTCTTCCTGGCCATCATCCGGGGCATCCAGTACCCCGTGGCCCGGGCGGCCTACTGGTTCAACCAGCACGTACTCGACGGCGTCATCAACGGCGTCGGCAAGGGCGCCCAGCGGGGCGCGACCATCGTCTACGAGGTGATCGACCAGCGGGTCATCGACGGCGCGGTCAATGGCGCCGGGTTCGGTGCCGAGGAGAGTGGCAGCATCCTGCGCTTCGTACAGACCGGGCGGGTGCAGCAGTACGCGGCGCTGCTCTTCGGGGCGTCGGCGCTTTTCGCAGTGGGCCTGGTGCTCTTCGCATGAGGACGCCTGACGTGAGGGAGTCGCACGACACATGCTGACCGTCGCCATCTTCCT
>JALYYN010000104.1 GCA_030946525.1 Actinomycetota bacterium
GTAGATCGACCGCGGCACACCCCGGGCGGCGAGGCCGGCTCGCAGCGCCGCCTCCAGGCGCACGGTGTCCTCCGACAGTCCCCACCGATAGCCGACCAGGGCCCGGCTGTGGTCATCGATGAAGGCGAACAGATAGGTCTTGCGGCCGGCAACGGCCGGGCCGTGCAGGGCGTCGCCCGTCCACAGGTCGTTGACTTTGTCGGCCTCGAAGCGCCCGAAGGCCACCGGCGGACGGCCGTCAGGGCGGATGTGCAGGCCAAGGCGCACGAACAAGCGCTGCAGCGTGCGCTCCGACGGTGCCCAGCCCTCGGCGGTGCGGATGATCTCGCCCACCTGGGCCGCGGTGCGCCGGGGCACCTCCCGCTTGAGGGCCTCGGCCAACTCCAGCATCGCCGCCGGCGTCTTGGGCTCACAGCTCCGGGGTGTGGGGGCCAGGGCATCGAACCCGCCGGAGCGATACGCGCGGATCCAGCGATCGATCGTGTTGCGGGCCACCCGGATGCGCAGGCCGCCGGGGCCGATGTGGTGGCGCGAGGCCAGGTCACGCACCAGCGCTCCCCGCTCGCGCTTGGTCAGGGCCGGGTCCGCCGGCTCCCGGATGAGGGTGTAGCGGAAGAGGGCCACTTCTCTCTGGCGGTCGTTCAAGGTGCCTCCGTGGTGGCGGTGTCGGTCCGAGGCTGACCTTGGCGGCTCAGCCCGGCGGCGCCCAGGGGTCATTTCGTGTTGCCAGCAGCCCTCCGCTGCTCAGCACCGAGGCCAGCGACCAGGGCGGCCGGGGGCCGAGGCGGTGCACAGCCGCCCGGGCCGCGATGCCGATCGCCTCGACGGCGTCGGCGAAGGCGGAGCCGCTGGGGACGATGGGGCCGAGCATGGGGTCGAGGGCGTGGGCCCAGCGTGTGAAGTGAGCCCGGATCCGATCGGCGGCCAAACCGAAGCAGCGGAGCCAACGCCGGACCTTGGAGGGTTCCCGATCGAGGTCGGCGGCGATGCGGCGGTGCCCGGAGCCCCTCACCTTGGCCGTCAGCGCCGCGCCGATGACGTCGACGTCGTCACGGCGGCGAAGCAGGGTGTCCTCGGGCAGCAGCACGTGCGTGGCTCTACAGCCAGCGCAGATGCCGCGTCGGGGCCGGAGCCACTCCGTCGTGGTCAACCGGTGGAGGATGCGCTTGCGGGCGTGGCCCCAGCGACGAAGAGCATTCCGGCAGCGTGGGCACGCCAGCCGTCCGGCGATGAGATCGGCCTCCACCGAGGCCCCGTTGGTCCCTACGATGAGCACCGATGCCTCCGGCATCGTCAGGAAGGGCCCTCCTGTTCTCCGCCAAGAGAATTCGGCAGGAGGGCCCTTGCGCGAGTCAGGTCGTGCTCACGCTGTCGTCTCCCCGCCGTGCCGGCAAGACCCGCGGCCGTGACCCGCCCGGATCACCTCCCGGCTGAGCCCGACGCGACCGCGGTCAGCCAGTGCTCACCCTGGACGTCGTCAGAGGTCTCGCGCGTGCTCATCCCGGACGGCGCTGAACAACCGAGACCGCATCAGCGCGGCGCTCGAACTGCATCGGGCCGATGCCGACGAGTTCCCGCTCCTCTATCAGCCCGAGGTTCTCGTCATCGCGGAACGACTCGACAGCGCTCCCCAGCAGCTGATCGCCGCCTGGCGGGATGCGAGACTGCCTTACGAGCTCCTTGACGCAACCGCGACCGCCCTTGGCCGGCCCCTCCAGTAGGCACGCGTCCGGTTGGGGTGGCGCTGAGGCGTGGCAGTAGAAGCGAACCAACACAACATGCGCTACCGGGGATCGAAGGTCCCACCGGCGACAGGCGCGCGACCCGCAGCCGGGACGACGTCCGGGCGCTCCCGCAGGTGGATCCTCTTGCGGGACGTCGGGTGGACAGGCGTCGCCCGTCCGGTATCAGCGGATATGTCCGGGCGTTCAGCAGGCTCGGACCCGATGCGTACCGCCGGATCCCGCTCGGTGCCGTGCAAGCGCGAACCGAGCGATAACCCGCGCAGGGCCGGTCAGTCGCGGTCGCCCCCCGGCCGCGTATCGCCGATGCGCACGTCGTCCGAGGCCCCAGCGAGATCGAGGCTCAAGCCTCCGCCGCTGACCGGCGGGCCTTGTCGCCCCGGCGGTCATAGCGCGACGTCGTCGACGGGGAGGCGTGGCCCATGAGCTGCTGGACAGCGGGCAGGTCGGCCCCGGCGTCGAGCAGGTCGCCGGCATAGGTCCGGCGCAGGTCATGGGGCGAGATGGCGGCCACGCCGGCGGCCAGGCTCCGTCGGGCCAGGATCTGACGGATGGCCTCCCCGGTGATGCTGTGGCCAAGACGGAGGTTGCCGCTGCGGTCGATCCGACAGAACAGCGGGCCTGGGACCTCGCCCCGCAGTGCCATCCACGCCTCGAGCAGGGGACCGACGGTGGGGGAGAGGGGTACCAGGCGTTGCTTGCCCCCCTTGCCCACCACCCGGATGGCCGCAGGCTCGGTGTCCACGTCGGCCAGCTGCAGCGCCACCAGCTCGGCC
>JALYYN010000138.1 GCA_030946525.1 Actinomycetota bacterium
AGCGCCCGGCCCTTGCCCCGGCGCGCCTCGGTGACCACGACGATGTCCGGGAGGATCGAGCGGGCGATGTCGACCGTGCCGTCCACCGACCGCCCGTCCACGAGGATGACCTCGTGCAGGTCTGCCGGCATGCGGCCGAGGACCCATGGCAGGTTCCGGGCCTCGTTCAGGACGGGAATGACCACCGACACGGTGGGGTGGTAGCTGTCGGCCCGGTGCCAGCCGTTGCGGGGCTCGCCGCGGCCGCCGGCGTGGGGCAGGTGGTCCCGGTACCGGCGCTCCCCGGTGAGGGTGCGCGGCTCCAGCCAACCCCGTGAGCCCAGCTCCCCGCGGTCGACGAATACGGCCGGCCCCAGCCCTGCCCCCTCGGTTTCCCTCACGTTCACTCCTAGTTCGACCGACGAAGGGAATGATCCACAGGGAGGGTCAAGGTGGTGTTGCCACCACCGTCGCCGTCCCGTTGCCAGATTCCTGCCCCGGTATGTGCCGGACCGTCACCGGCCCGTCGCGTCACCGTCACACCCCGGTGCCGCCGTCCGGTTGGCCCACCCCTGCTCCTCGGTGGCGAAGCGGTCGACCCAGTGCTCGACGATCCTGACGAGCGCGCCGGGCTCGTCGGCGCCGAGCTGCTCCTTGGTGCCGCGCTCGATGTCGAGCTGGGAGGTGACGTGGGCCCGGAGGGCCCCCGAGCGCTCCTCGATCCACGCCCTGATGATGAGGACACCGGTGCGGCGGGGGGCCGGGGACGAGGGCATGACGGGGAAATTGGTACCCTGCCGTCAACGGCGCGTCTTCTCCATGGTCACTGCGGCATGTTCCCCCCCGTTGCCCGTGACCGCCCGTATGGCCTGCCGGGGGCCGGGCGCGCCTCCCGCGGTATGACATACTGGACAAAACCGACAACAGCGACGACGGCACGGGGGAGGGTCGTCGAAGCAGCACCGCCGGCGGGGACGGCGCAGAGGATCGGGGGGCCTCCGGGCTGCCGGAGCTCGGCCCGACCTGCACATCGGGAAACACAGGTTTGGGGGGGCCATGGATCAATTGGTGGGGACAGCGGCGGTGATCGGAAGCATCGACCAACGCGTCGGCGGTGTCCGACCTCATCTGCAGTTGCGCCTGCTGCCGGCGTTCGAGCTGTACTGCGGCGGCGAGATGGTCATGCTGCCGCGGGGCCTCCAACGCCTGCTGGCGTTCCTCGCCGTCGGCGACCGGGCCGTGGACCGCGGGCGGGTGGCCGGCGTGCTGTGGAGCGATATCTCCGAGAGCCGGGCCACCGCCAATCTCCGGTGCGGCCTGTGGCGGCTCCGCCAGACCGAGCTGGCCCTGGTGGAGACGCGCGGCAACGTGGTGAGGCTCCACCCTACGGTCGAGGTCGACGTCAACCTGGCCCGCGCCCAGGCCGAGCGCCTCTTCGGCCGGGACGGCGGGCCCCGCCCGGAGGACCTCAGGCCCGGGGCCCTCACCCATGACCTGCTCGAGGACTGGTACGACGACTGGCTGTCGATGGAGCGGGAACGCTTCCGGCAGGTCCGGCTCCACGCCCTGGAGGCGCTGTGCGAGCGCCTGGTCGTGGCCGGGCGCCATCTCGACGCCATCGGGGCCGGCCTGGGCGCCGTCGCCGGCGAGCCCTTCCGGGACAGCGCCCAACGGGTCCTGATCCGCGCCTACCTGTCCGAGGGAAACCTCTCCGAGGCGGACCGTCAGTACCGCTCGTACGCCGGTCTGCTGTCGAGGAGCCAGATGGCGCCGCCGGCGTTCACCCTGGCCGAGATGGAGGCTGGCCTGCTCCGCGACCGGGGCGAGGAAGAGGCGGCGCTGACGGCCTGACCGAGGGGATGGCGGCCCGGCGACTCGGGGCCGGCGTACGCCGCGGTCCCCATGAGCTGTGCGAGCATGGGCCCATGGCCAGAGTCCTCGTCAGTGAAGAGCTAGCCGAGCGCGGTCTGAACCGCCTGCGTGACGAAGGTCACGAGGTGGACGTGCGGTTGGGGCTCTCGCCGGCGGACCTGCTCGACGCGGTCCGGGGCGCCGCAGCCCTCATCATCCGTTCCGAGACCCAGGTCACCGCCGAGGTCCTGGAGGCCGGCGCCGACCTCGTCGTCGTCGGGCGCGCCGGCATCGGCCTCGACAACGTCGACGTGGCCGCCGCCACCCGGGCCGGCGTGATGGTCTGCAACGCGCCGCTGTCCAACATCGTGACCGCCGCCGAGCACACCATGGCCCTGCTCCTCTCGTCGGCCCGCAACGTGCCCCAGGCCGACGCCGCCCTCAAGGCCGGCAAGTGGCAGCGGTCGAAGTGGACGGGCGTGGAGCTGCACGGCAAGACCCTCGGGCTGCTCGGGCTGGGCCGCATCGGCACCCTGGTCGCCCAGCGGGCCTACGCGTTCGGCATGCGGCTGGTGGCGTGGGACCCCTGGATGTCGCCCGACCGGGCCCGCAAGCTCGGCGTCGAGCTGCTGGAGCTGGAGGACGTCGTGCGCCAGTCCGACTTCATCAGCATCCACCTGCTGAAGACCCCCGAGAGCGTCGGCCTGGTGGGCGACGACCTGCTGGCGCACGCCAAGCCCACGTTGCGGATCATCAACGTCGCCCGGGGCGGCATCGTCGACGAGGCCGCCCTCGCCGCCGCCATCGCCGACGGACGGGTGGCGGGCGCCGCCATCGACGTCTTCGCCAAGGAGCCGACCACCGAGTCGCCCCTGTTCGGCCTGCCCTCGGTGGTGGTGACCCCTCACCTCGGCGCCAGCACCGTCGAGGCCCAGGACAAGGCGGGGGAGACCATCGCCGAGCAGGTGTCGCTGGCCCTCGCCGGCGAGTTCGTCCCCTACGCGGTCAACGTCGACGCCAGTGAGGCCTCCGAGGCGGTGCGGCCCTTCCTGGCCCTCGCCGAGCGGCTGGGCCGCATCTGGGCGTCGATCGAGGAGGGCGAGCCCAAGTCGCTGGCCGTCGACTACCAGGGCCAGCTGGCCGACTACGACACGCG
>JALYYN010000139.1 GCA_030946525.1 Actinomycetota bacterium
TCGAGCTGGCCCGGCGCGACCGGGAGCGGCCGCTGCAGGTCCTCGCCATCGGGTGCGCCACCAACGTCGCCAGCGCCCTGCTCCTGGCCCCTGATATCGCCTCGCGGATCGTGGTCTCCTGGACCTCGGCCTATCCGTCGTTCTGGCCCTATGCCAACGCCAGCTACAACCTCGCCCAGGACCTGCACGCAGCCAGGGTGCTGTTCGAGTCCGGTGTGCCACTCGTCTATCTGCCCGGCTACTACGTCGGCGAGGAGCTGCGGGTCTCCCTGCCCGAGATCGAGGCGTACGCCGCCGGATGTGGGCCGGTGGGCGCCTATCTGGTCGACATCTACCGGGCCTGGGGCGCGACCGCCCGTCGTCCCGGTGCCTCGAAGGTGCTGTGGGACCTGATCAACGTGGCCTGGGTCGTCAATCCCGCGTGGCTGGCCACCGAGCTCGTCACCTCGCCGAGCCTCGGCGAGGACCTTCGGTGGGTGCACCACACGGCCGACCGTCATCTCATACGCGAGGCGACCGACGTCGACCGTGACTCGATCATGTCCGACCTCTTCGCCCGGCTCGCGGCGCAGGCCGCCCTCCCCGTCACGCCCTCGTCGTAGACAACCTCCGGTTCCCCTCAGAAAGGATCACCATGTCGAAGTCCGTCAGACGGCTCGCTCTCGCCCTCGGTGTCGCCATCACCATATCGGCCTGTTCGAGCTCCTCCAAGACGGCGTCGCAGGGGCCGACGTCCACCACGGCCTCCGGCGCGTCGACGACCACCCCGGGCGCCGCGTTCGCCGCCGTCGCCGCCGAGGCCCGCGGCCAGACGGTCAACTGGTACATGTACGGCGGGTCGGACACGATCAACGCCTTCGCCAACGGCTACGTAGCGACGACGCTGAAGAACAAGTACGGCGTGACGCTCAACCAGGTCAAGGTCACCGACACGGTGGACGCGGTGAACAAGGTCCTCGGGGAGAAGCAGGCCGGCAAGACCGCCGACGGGTCGGTCGATGCCATCTGGATCAACGGTGAGAACTTCGCCACCGGCAAGCAGGCCGACCTCTGGGAGTGCGGCTACGTCAAGGACCTGCCCAGCGCCAAGAATGTGGACTTCGAGAACCCCAACATCAAGAACGACTTCGGCCTGGCGGTCGACGGATGCGAGTCGCCCTGGCAGCAGGCGAACTCGGCCCTGGTCTACGACAGCGCCAAGCTCGGCGCTGCCGACGTCACCTCGATGACGGCGCTGTTCGCGTGGGCCAAGGCGCATCCCGGCCAGCTGACCTACCCGGCGCCGCCCGACTTCACCGGCTCCATGTTCGTCCGTACCGCCTTCTACGACACCAATGGCGGCCCGACCCCCTTTCTCGGCGCCTTCGACGCCGCCAAGTACGCGCCGGCGGCGACCAAGACCTGGGCGCGGCTCAACGACCTGAAGCCGGCGCTGTGGATGCAGGGGTCGACCTACCCCCAGACCCAGTCCGAGGTCGCCAAGCTGTACGCCGACGGCACAGTGGCCGCCTTTCTCACCTACGGCCCCGGACTCGTCGGCTCGGAGGTCGACAAGGGCAACTACCCGAAGACCACGAAGGAGGCTGTCTTCACCGGCGGGAACATCGGGAACATCAGCTTCATCTCGGTGCCGAAGAACGCGGCCCACAAGGCCGCCGGCGAGGTCCTGGCCGAGGTGCTCCTCTCCCCGGAGAGCCAGATCGAGTACTACAAGGCCGTCGGAGGGCTGCCGGCGATCTCCGCCGACAAGGCCGGCGCCGACTTCAAGCAGCAGTTCGCCGCCGTCCCAGTGTCGCCCTCGGTGCTCCCGTTCGCCGACCTGACCAAGAACGCCCAGCCCGAGCTGGAGAAGGCCTACGTGGTCAAGATCGAAGGGGACTGGAAGACCAACGTGCTCCAGAAATGAGCCGCGGGAGGCGGGTCCCGCGAGGTCTGCGGATCTGGCTCCTTCTCTCCCCCGCGGTGGCCGTCGTCGTCGTGCTCTTCCTGGGCGGCCTCGGGCTGGGGGTGGTCCAGAGCTTCGGCTACCTCCCCCTCATCGGCGACAGCCGCTGGACGCTCGACGCCTACGCCGCCATCTGGCATGACCCGGCGGTGCGGGCCTCGCTCGTGCTCACGCTCAGGACCGCCGTCCTGGCCACCGCCATCTCGGCGACCCTGGGCGTGGCCGGCGCGCTGACCGTGCGGGCGACCGGGCGGGGCCGGCGCCTGGCCAGCCTGGTGTTCCAGTACAACCTGTCGGTCCCGCACTCGGTCGGGGCCCTGTGCATGCTCCTGCTGCTCCAGCAGAGCGGGCTGGTGGCCCGGCTGGCCACCTCGCTGGGCCTCGTCGACGGGCAGCGGTCGTTCGCCGTCGTGGTCCACGACCGCTTCGGCTGGGGCATCATCG
>JALYYN010000144.1 GCA_030946525.1 Actinomycetota bacterium
CGTGCCACCGGTGTCGCGGCTGCGGGCCTGGTCCACCCGGTAGAAGCGCTCGAAAATCCGCTCGAGGTCGGCGGACGGAATGCCGATGCCCCGGTCCCGCACCGAGATCTCCGCCCGTCCGTCCTCCCCCCGGCGGGCCTTGACCTTCACGGATGACTTGCGTTCTGAATACTTCACGGCGTTGTCGAGCAGATTGCTGACCGCCGAGACGAGCTGCGCCTCGTCGCCTCGAACCTGAGGGACGCCGCCGGCTCGAAGGGATACCGCGATCTCGACGGACTTCATGTCGGCGGACGGTCGGACGCGCTCGACGGCGCTTCGCACGACCGCCCCGAGCGAGACGAGCCGCAGGTCGGGGAGCCCGTTGGCCTCGATGCGCGACAAATCGAGCAAATCCTCGATCATTCGTCCGGCGCGATAGGCCTCCGCCGTGATGCGACCGGCCAAACGCTGGACCACCAGTGGATCCGCCTCGCCGGCCAGTGCCTCTCCCAGCAGGCCGAGCGCTGGGGGAGGGCCTCGCACGCCAGCCGGAGGCGGTCGGCTTCCTTCGACATCGCCCGAACCAGCTCCCCCGCCTTGTGCTCTGCCCGGAGCGATTCGGCCAACCGTCGCTTCAGTCGACCCTTGCGCATTCCGCCCATGCCGGGCGGCGCCGGTCCTCGAGTCCTCGCCGGCCCGACCACGTGAGTCGCGCACCGTGCCTTCGGCCTGCCTTCATCCGGACCGGGAGCGTAGGGCCTCTACGTGGCCGATCCATGAACGTCGGGCAACCGCCCGGCGACGAGGACGTGAACCATCGGGGCGCACGGCGACGGGCACTCCGTCACGACGACGTCGCCCTTCCTCGATCGCCTGGATCGCCGAGGACGGCCCATGCGTCCCAGTCGTCCAACTCGTCGCCGACATCGATCAGCCGCACCGCCCTCGGGGCGCCGGTGGGCGCCGCCGCTGGGCCCATGACGCACGGATGCGATCTCCTCGCCGACATGAAGAAGCCGAAACAGTCCTCGCAGAGCGCCGGGCCCCGTGTCCTCGTCTGGCACTGGGGACACGTGAACCGCTCGCCCGATCGGGTGGAAGCCATCTGTCGCCGACGGTACGAGGTCGACGTGGAAGGAAACCGTCCACAGGCTTGCCAGGGGGTGGCGGGTTGGCAAACCCTTACACCCAGATGCGGCCGGCGATCTCCTCCCAGAGGCGGTGGAACGCCTGCGCGGCAAGGGACGTGGGCGCGTACACGGCCACCGCGGCGCGCTCCGGGCCCATGCGTTCGATGATGCTGGCGTTGGGCACCGGCGTGTCGAGGATCGCGGGCCAGTCGGATCTGAGCGCCACCATCACCTCGCGGTGCAGCCGCTTGCGGCCGTCGACCATCGAGAAGAACGGGAACAGCGCGGGCGCAGAAGGCCTGCCGTCCAAGAAGTGGGACAGCTGCTGCAGCGTGCGCGAGGAGAGCGTGGTGGGGATCACCGGCACCAACAGTGCGTCGGCGGCGCCGAACACGCTCTCGCTCGCCAGGGAGATGCTGGGCGGGCAGTCCAGGATGGCAACGTCGTACCGATCCCTGATGTCGGCCAGTCGTGCCGCCAGCCGCTCGGTCGGACGCTTCGTGCCCTCCAGATGAAGGTCGAGGTGACGGAGCGAGAAGTCGGCGGGCAGCACGTGAAGGCCCGGCGTGTCGCTCGCCCGCACGTGCTCGGACAGATCGCCCTTGCTCCCGACCAACCGCTCCGAGCCACCCTTCACCTTGGCCTTGAGACGGAAGAAGAAGGTTGCCGCGCCCTGCGGATCGAGGTCCCAGACGAGCACGCGGGCACCGCTGAGCGCCGCCTCGCGTGCCAGGTTCACCGCCGATGTCGTCTTTCCGACGCCGCCCTTGATGCTGTAGGTCGCCAAGATCTTCACGGCTTGGCTGCAGCTTTGAGAAGACGTTTCAGGTCACGTGCGGTCTCGTCGGAGTCGTAGGCGGCGAACCGGGCGGCGAAGACGTCCCGGGCGTGTACGCGGCGCCTGTCGAACAGCTCGGCGAGCCGCCCCATCGCCAGCATGGTCTCCGGTCCCACGCCGGGCTCGCCCAGGAGCGCTGACGACATCGTGCGTAGCTGGACCATGTGCACCTCGGTGTCCTGATGCTCGCCGAGATTCTCCTGGAGCGCCTTCAGTCGCTTCACGAAGGCACTCCGGGCGTCATCCGGGAGGAGCCCGCCGAAGCATTCGAGGAGGTAGCGCAGCTTCTTGGTGTCTTTGCGCAACTCGTGCAACGCCTCCGCCGGCGACGTCGGGTCGATGTCCCGGCCCCTGGCGAGGACACGGCGCTGCGCATCCGCGAGGCGGACGGCCACCAGAGGGCCGAGTGGGCGGAGGGCCTTCTCGCCATCGGCTGCCGGGCGCCACGCCTCCATCCACGTCTGCCAGGCCGCCAGCCCGGCACGATACCGGGCCGAGCGGAGCACGGCCGCCAGTTCGGTATGCGCCGCCGCTCGCCTCCGCGCGATGTAGTCGACCACGGGGAGGAGGTCAGCAGAGGCCTCACCGAGAGGAGCGACGTAGCCCGGCCACTCGATCAGGTACACATCGAGGTCTCGAGCCGGTGTCGTCACCGCGCCGAGCCATCGGAACTCGGACCTGAAGTGATCCCGCCCGTCGGCGGGCAGAACGCCCTTGGCGTGTACGAGGACCGACCGCGTCCGCCGGATGGCGACCCGAAAATCGTGCAGGAACTCGGGATCGATGTCGTCGACCGTCCCCTGCCAGTTGCGGTCGATCGTCGCCGCGAGGTTGGCGAGCACGCGGAGGAAGCCGGCAGCGGCCGGCCCCGTCCGATCGAGCGCCACGGTGGGCGAGCCGGAGAAGCCCCGCACATCCAGACCGGCATCCGCCGCCACGACGTCGTGAAAGTCGCCCGGACAGCGCTCCATCCCGAGGGACTCCAACAACTTCACGGCTTGCTTCGCGGCGTCGGGATAGCCCTCGTACGCCGAGATCTCGGCCAGCCAGGGCGTTTCCACCGGAACAGACGCGCCGGCCAAGCCGGTGTAGACGTCGACGCCCACCACGGCCTTGCCTGCGTCGTTCCGCCGCACGGCCGATGCTCTTCGCCCGTCGAGGACGAGCAGAGGTAGGAGCGCTCGAATGTCGAGGATGGGGCTCAGCCGCGCCCGGAGAGGTCCGGTAGGGAGGTCGGCTGCCACCCTCGGGATCACCTGGACCATAGCCTGGGCGGTTGCGGTGGCGCGCCCGCGCAGCACCAGTTCGAGCTCGTGGTGTCCGTGCGCCTCGAGGCGGAGGCCGGCACGCCGGAGCCGGCCGTCGAAGGTATCGAGCAGCGTGCGGCTGATCGACACCGGGGGCGAGACGTCGTACCGGGCCTCGGCCAAGGCGATGAGAATGCTCTCCGGTCGGACACCCCGCCCGGACATGACGACGCGATCCATGTGCGCGGATTGTCCCTTCCTCAGATCGAGGACCATACCCGGCTGTCATGCGGTTGCCGCCCTTGTCGAAAGGGTCCGAGACACGTCACGTGGCAGCTTCGGCGGGGTTCATCCGATGGCAGCCGGAAGTTTGCCCGGAGTTCCGCCCCCGTTCATGTTCGGCCGCAAGACTGCTTTTCCGTCGCCGAGCCCTCGAGACCCAGCCCCGAGGACTCGGCGGCGGTGACCGTCCGCAGCAGGTTCGTGACCTCGGCGTCGGTGACGATACCCTGGCGTGGGCCCTCACCAGCGACGGCGGCTGGCACACGACGCCCGTCCGCCAGGCCTCAATGCCCAAGCCCGACTACAGGAGATCGCCATCGAGGGGGCCCGTCGCCGGCCGCTCGAAGCCCAAGGAGCGACCGATGGCCGTTGAACGGGAGGTCAAGCTCGGAGCCTGGGCCGGATTCGAGCTGCCCGACTTCGGCGACGACGTCGCTGGGCTCTCGATCGCGCCGAGGCCGCCCCGCACGCT
>JALYYN010000151.1 GCA_030946525.1 Actinomycetota bacterium
CGCCCGGTAGAGCGTTCGTTGCAGAGTTTGGACCTTGTCCTGCTTGGCGGGGCTAGCCACGATGGGCACTCACCAGCCCTTCCTGCGTCGAGACGCATCGACGAAGTAGCGGCCCTTCCCTCACCGGCGGTTGTGTTGTCCGTCCGGCTCAAGCGGTACTACGGCCGCCTCCGACGCCCACCCGGCTCGCCACCCACTTCCCGTTTGAGGCGGTTATAGGGCACGTCGCTCCGGCGGCATGGTTCGCAGACCACCGGGCCGGGGAGGGCCTCCCCAGTTCCCGTCGTCACCTTCTGAACGTTCCGAGCCCCATACGCCGGGGAGTTCCTGACGGCTGCGCCTCCAGGTTCTTCACCGCTTCCGTGGCCTTCGCCCCGAATTCCCGGGCTCGGCTCTCCCTCTTGCCCGCCCGAAGGCGGGACCTCTAACGGCGCGGCAGGCTTCGCTTTACGCTACGGACCGCTCAGTCGCTTCCCCTGAAGGGCTTTCGACGCTGGGCTTCGACGCCGGACGTTTCCCTCCGACGCCGCCAGCCTGCTACCGGGCCTCCTGGCAGCTACCCGGACCGGACTCTCACCGGTTGGCGACGACGAGCTTGTCATTGTCGGTTCAGGCCAAAGGCTTCACCTCCAACTGTCTGGGCGCACGAATGATCCGGGCTAACGTCGCCCCGACGAATGAACCCCTGACCAGGAGGAACACCACGACATGAGCGCCACCGATCTCGCTGCCGTCGCCGAGGCGATGGTCGCTCCGGGCCGGGGCGTCCTGGCGGCCGATGAGAGCAACGCCACGATCACCAAGCGTTTCGCCGCCCTCGACATCGAGTCTTCCGAAGAGAACCGCCGCGCCTATCGGGACACGCTGCTCAGCACTCCCGGCATCGAGGACTACATCAGCGGCGTGATCCTCTACGACGAGACGATCCGGCAGAGCTCCGCCGACGGCACCCCGTTTGCGAAGATGCTCGCGGCCAAGGGCATCCTGCCCGGCATCAAGGTCGACACCGGGTCCAAGCCCCTCGCCCTCGACAACGACGAGCAGGTCACCGAGGGCCTCGACGGCCTGCGTGAGCGCATCGCCGAGTACGTCAGCCTGGGCGCCAAGTTCGCCAAGTGGCGGGCGGTGTTCATCATCGACGCGGCTCGCGGCTTTCCGACCGACTACGCCTTGCACTGCAACGCCCACGCCCTGGCCCGCTACGGCGCCCTGTGCCAGGAGGGTGGCCTGGTGCCGATCATCGAGCCCGAGGTCCTGATGGACGGCGAGAACGACATCGACACCTGCGCCGACATCACCGAGCGGGCCCAGCGGCGGGTGTTCCAGGAGCTGAACCGCCAGCAGATCGCCCTCGAAGGGATGATCCTCAAGCCCAACATGGTCATCTCGGGAAAGAAGTCCCCGACCCAGGCCAGCCCCGAAGAGGTCGTCGACAAGACGCTGCGGTGCCTCTACCGCACCGTGCCGCCGGCGGTGGCGGGCATCGCTTTCCTCTCCGGCGGCCAGTCGGCTGCGGTTGCCACCGAGCACCTCGACCTCATGAACAAGCAGGGACCGCACCCCTGGCCGCTCACATTCTCCTACGGGCGGGCCCTGCAGGACGACGCGCTCAGGGCATGGAAGGGATCGACCGGCAACGTGGCCGAGGCCCAGAAGGTCGCCTCCAACCGGGCCCGGCTCACCAGCGCCGCCGCCACCGGCGGCTACAGCAAGGACATGGAGACCGCCGGGGTCTGACCCGTCGATGCCGAACCGGTGACGCCTGGTGGCGCCCAGCGCCGCTCAGCGTCACCGGTTCGGCGGGGTGTTCAGCCGAGGAGCCGGGCCAGGGGGCTCTCGTCCAGCTGCTCGAGCAGCTGGGTCACGTGCTCGTAGACGGCGATGGCGCCGGCGTCGGTCAGATCCCGGCGGGTGGTGCCGCCCGTGAGCACGGCGACGACCTTGACGTTGAGCTTGGCCGCGGCCTCGATGTCCCACCGGGTGTCGCCGACGACCATCGTCCGCTCCGGGTCGAGCCCGAGCCGCTCCAGGGCGACGGCGAAGATGTCGGGGGCCGGCTTGCTGGCCTCGACCATGTCGCCGTGGACGATCTCGTCGATGACTCCGTCGTCGGCGCCGATGGCGGCCAGCAATTCGTCGAGATCCTCCTCCTTCGAGGAGGTGGCCAGGACGACCCGGGCGCCCCGCTCCCCCACCGTGGCCATGAGGTCGGCGCCCCCGGGGAAGGGGTGGAGCATCTTCTTGTAGGGCTTGTAGAACTTCGAGTGCAGGTCGCTGAGGCCCTCGCGCTCCTCCCCCAGGAGGTCCTTCAGGAGCTGGTCGGAGCCCATGCCGATGAGGGGATGGATGCGGGACATCGGGATGTCCTCGCCGGCTTCCTGGAAGGCCTGCCACCAGGAGACGGTGTGGAACCAGTTGGTGTCGAGGAGTGTGCCGTCAATGTCGAACAGCACTGCCGGGCGCGGGGAGGTCA
>JALYYN010000174.1 GCA_030946525.1 Actinomycetota bacterium
AGGTACTCGTCGCCGGCCCGGCAGCCGACGAGTGCGGCCCGGGATGGGCGACAGGGGAGGCCACCCGATTCGGTCGCCTGGCCCGGCGGCTGTGGGACCCGGTGCTCGACGCAGCCGCACGGCCCCCGAAGTGACGACGACGCCGCCCGCTGCCGCACCTTTTGACCCGACCGTCGCCCTCGGCGAGGGGATCACCGTATTGGAGGCCAGCGCCGGCACCGGCAAGACCCATGCGGTGGCGACGCTGGTGGTCGCGGAGGTCGCCGGCGGCCGCCCGCTCGAGGAGATGCTCGTTGTCACCTTCACCCGCAAGGCCACCGGCACCCTGCGCGAGCGGGTCTGGCAACGCCTGGCCGGTGCCGTTGCCGGCCTCGATCCCGACGCCGACACACCGGCCGACCCACTTGTCGCCCATCTGGCCCAAGGCCCGATTGAGGACGTGGCCCGGCGACGGGCCCGTCTGGCTCGGGCGCTGTCGGACTTCGACGCCGCCACCATCGCCACCACCCACGGGTTCTGCCAGCAGGTGCTGGCCAGCCTGGGCGTGGCCGGAGACGCCGAGCGCGACCTGGAAGTCGTCGATGATGTGTCCTACCTGGTGACCGACGCCGTCGATGACTTGTTCGTGCGCCGTTTCCACGCCGGTGGCGAGGTGCTGTTCAGCCGTGAAGAGGCCCGATCCATCGCCGACGCCGTTATCAAGAACCCCGACGCCGAGATCGGCGACGTCGAGCGTTCCTCGCAAGCTGCGCTGCTCCGCCGCCGCTTCGCGGTCACCCTGCGGGCCCGCATCGCCGAGCAGAAGCGGCGCGGTCGGGTGGTCACCTACGACGACCTGCTGAGTCGACTGGCCGCCAGCATCGCTGATCCCGTCCGGGGCGACATGGTGGCGGAGCGGCTGCGACGTCGCTTCTCCATGGCCGTCGTCGATGAGTTCCAGGACACCGACAGGGTGCAGTGGCGCATCCTCCAGGCCGCCTTCGGCGCATCGCCCTCCCGGCTCGTGCTGGTGGGCGACCCCAAACAGGCCATCTACGCCTTCCGCGGCGGCGACGTCCACGCCTACCTCGAGGCCACTACCGGAACATCCAAGCTCGGCCTCGACGTCAGCTGGCGGGCTGACCAACCCCTGCTCGATGGCCTCGACGCCTTCTTCGCCGGCGCCCAGCTCGGCAGCCCGGACATCACCCACCGGCCCCTGCGGGCCCGACCCGGCGCCGAGCGGTCGCGTCTGGTCGGCCCCGCGATCGGAGCGCCGTTCACGGTTCGCATCGTCGAGCGAGCCAGCGGCCATGTGGCCCGCACGGCCAAGGGCTTCGCCGAGAAGTCCTCGACCCGCCGCCACATAGCCGCCGATGTGGCCGCCGAAGCCGTGCGGATACTGGCAGCTGGGACGCGCATCGTCGAGCGGGACGCCGATGGCGTCGCCGATGAAGGGCGACTGCTGGGGCCGGGCGACCTGGCCGTCCTGGTGCGTCGCCGTGTCGGGGCCGAGACGGTGCGAGACGCACTGCTGGCCGCCGGGGTCCCGGCCGTTGTACACGGGGGGACCGGCGTGCTCAGAACCGAGGCGGCGGGAGACTGGCTCCGCCTGCTGCGGGCCTTCGAGCGCCCGGCCTCGACCATCCGGGTCCGAGCGGTGGCCTGCGGGCCGTTCCTGGGCTGGGATGCGACGAGGCTGGCCACCGCTGACGGCGACTCCTGGGACGGGGTGGACGAGCGGCTGGCCGACTGGGCACAGGCCCTACGCAGCGCCGGTGTGGCCGGGCTGCTGCGACGGATCGAGCTCACCGAACGCCTCACCTCCCGGTTGCGTGCCACGGCGGACGGCGACCGGCGCTTGAGCGACCTCCGCCACGTCGGCGAACTGCTGCACGACCACCAGGCAGCACAACCCAGCGCCGCGCCGGCGGCGATGTTGGCCCGGTGGCTGAGCGAGCAGATGGCCGTCGAGAGCGGCTCCGACGCCGGCCGCCGGCGCCTCGAGTCCGACGTGGCTGCGGTGACCGTGCAGACCATCCACGGAGCCAAGGGCCTTGAGTTCCCGGTCGTCCTGCTTCCGTCGCTGTGGGAGGGCCCATGGAGCGACGACGAGGCGCCCCCGGTCTTCCATGACGTACAAGGACGACGCTGCATCGGCGTCGGCGGCACCGGTCAACTGCATCTGGACCAGATGGCGGCGGCGGAGCAGGAGGGGGCCAGCGAGGAACTGCGGCTGCTCTACGTGGCCATGACCCGAGCCCGCCATCAGGTCGTGGTGTGGTGGGCCTGCGGGAACGACGCCGCCAGCTCGCCGTTCGCACGCGTCCTCCTCGGACGCCATCCCAACACCGGCGCGGTTCCCGATCGGCTGCCTCGGTTCCCGGACGAGGGCGCACTCACTGCCGCCCTCGGGCAGCTGGCCGCCACGTGCGACTCGATCGTGGTCGAGAACACCGGCGATCCCCGCGGTCGACGCTTCAAGTCCCCGACGGTGGGTGCGGAGGACCTCCGTGTCAGCACCTTCGACCGCAGCTTTGATCCCTGCTGGACGAGAACCTCCTACAGCGGCCTGATCGCGGCCGCCCACGACGCCTTGGTGGCGGTCTCGGAGTCGACCGAGGCCGCGGAGGCCACCGAGGTCGGCGAGCGGGCCAAGATCGACGAGCCAGCCGTCTCTTCCGATGACGTCGCTTCCGGAACGGACGCCCCCGACGACGCCGGTCTGCTCGGCCGCCTTCTTCCCCTCGGTGAGCTTCCCGGCGGGGCCCGGGTCGGCACCCTGGTCCATGAGATCCTCGAGTCCACCGACTTCGCCGACGCCGATCTCCTCAGCGCGCTGGGTCGAGCCGCCGGACTTGCGGGTGCCCGTCGCCTGCTCGATGACCAGACGGAGGTCCTGATCGCTGGTCTTGGCGCCGCCCTGGCCACCCCACTGGGTCCCGGTCTCGACGGCACACGCCTCTGCGACCTCGGCCGGGGCGACCGGTTGGACGAACTCTCCTTCGACTTTCCCCTTGCCGGCGGCGACGTGCCGGCGGGAGTGGTGACGATGGACGCCGTGGCCGACCTCTTCGCCGCCGAGCTTCCCGCTCACGATCCTCTCGCCGGCTACCACGTTCGACTTCGCGACCCGGTGATCGCGGCGGAGGTCCGGGGCTTCCTCACCGGCAGCATCGACCTCGTGGCCCGGGTCGGCGACCGCCACGTCGTCATTGACTACAAGAGCAATCGTCTGGCTCCGGGTGGCGAACCGCTCACTGCCTGGCACTACCGGCCCGATGCCCTTGCCGTCGCCATGCAGGACGCCCACTACCCGCTGCAGGCAGGCCTGTACCTGGTGGCCCTCCATCGTTACCTGCGCTGGCGGTTGGCCGGTTACGACCCGACCCGGCATCTGGGGGGAGCCCTCTACCTGTTCCTCCGGGGCATGACCGGGCCCGATGTGGCGGTCGTCGGCGGCCAGCCCGGGGGCATCTTCGCCTGGCATCCTCCGGCGACGTTCGTCATCGCCCTGTCCGACCTGCTCGATCGAGGGGCGCCATGACCAGCCCCGCCGGCCTCGGGATCTCGGACCGATTCGATGTCCGGGCGTCGATTGACGCCGAGGGCTCACTGCTGGCCTTGTCGGAAGCCACCATCCTCGACGCCGCCGACATCCACACCGCCCTCACCCTTGGTCGCCTGGGCGGAGGCGCAGATGACGCCGTCCTCATGGCTGCCGCTCTGGCCGTGAGAGCGGTTCGATTCGGCCACGTGTACGTCGATCTCGCCACCGTGGCCACCACCGTCGCTCCCGACGACGAGACCGTTGAGGTCGACCTGGCCGCGCTTCCGTGGCCCGAGTCCACAACATGGGCCACGCTGGTTGCCGCCAGCCCGCTCACTGCCATCGGGGCCGACGGCGCCGCCGACCGGCCGCTTCGTCTCATAGGGACGCGCCTTTATCTGGACCGGTATTGGCGCCACGAGCAGACCGTCATCGCCGACCTGCTCCGACGAAGCGACGGTCCACCACCGCCCATTGATGGCGATGTTCTGTCCGGGGGCCTCCGCCGGCTCTTAGCCCATGGCGCCGACACCGGGCCCGACGATCTTCAGCGGCTGGCGGCCGCCACTGCCATCCTGCGGGGGTTCTCTGTGGTGGCCGGTGGTCCCGGCACCGGCAAGACGACGACGGTGGCCCGCATCCTCGCCCTCCTTCACGAGCAGACGGCTGCCCTCGGATTACCTCCGCCCCGGGTGGCTCTCGCCGCTCCCACGGGCAAGGCCGCCGCTCGGCTGGCCGAGGCGGTGCACGCCGAGGCGGCCACCCTCGACGTCGACCCCGCCGTGCGGATGGCGTTGCTGGCCACCACGGCGTCGACCCTGCACCGGTTGCTCGGGTGGCAGCCGGGCAACCGCAGCCGCTTCCGCCACGATGCGTCGAATCAACTGGTCCACACCGCGGTGATCGTGGATGAGGCGTCGATGGTCTCGTTGTCGATGATGGCCAGGCTCCTGGCCGCCGTTCGCCCGACAGCGCGGGTTGTCCTCGTCGGCGATCCCCGCCAGTTGGCCTCGGTCGAGGCCGGCGCCGTCCTGGGCGACATCGTCGGGCCGGCGAAGAGCTTGCAGTTGCGGCCTCCCGCCCGCGGCCATTTGGAAGAGGTCGTCGGGTTTCCGGTGGAGGCATCCGACCCGGGCCCGGAAGCCGCTGTAGCCGACGGAGTCGTCGTGCTCCGGCGGGTCCATCGCTTCGGCGGAGGCATCGCCGACATGGCCGACGCAGTCGACAGCGGCGATCCTGACGCAGTGATCAGTGTCCTGCGCTCCGACGCAGGCGACATCGCCTGGATCGAGCCAGGCGTCACCGGCGAGGTGTGGCGAACCGCGGCGATTGGAGGCGTCCGCCAGGCCGTGGTCGAGGCTGCGACGGCGGTCGTCGGCGCTGCCGTCGCTGGAGATGGCAGCGCCGCCCTTGAGCACCTACGAGCCGTGCAGGTGCTCTGCGCCCACCGTCGTGGGCCCGGCGGGGCCGCGGCGTGGCGGACGGAGATCGAACGCTGGCTGCGATCAGCCATTCCCGGCTACGGAGGCGGTCTCTGGTACGTCGGGCGGCCCCTTCTTGTCACCGAGAACGACTACGGGCTCGGAGTGTTCAACGGCGACACCGGAGTGGTCATCGATTCCGGCGGCGGCCGCCTGCGGGCGGTGTTCGACAGGCGGGGCGAGGTGCTCGAGGTGCGCCCCACCCGCCTGGCATCCGTCGAGTCCCTCTACGCCATGACGATCCACAAGGCCCAGGGCTCCGAGTTCCGCCATGTGGTCGTCGTGCTTCCGGACACGAATTCCCAGGTCCTCACCCGGGAATTGCTGTACACGGGCATCACCCGGGCTCAAAATCACCTCACCGTGGTTGCTTCCGAAGCTGCCATCCGTGCCGCTGTGATGCGCCCGATCGCTCGGGCTTCTGGCCTCGCTGACGCTCTTTGGCCTCCCGTCGGGCACTCATCGTAGGTGGTGGCGGAGGCTGGCCAAGGGCGAGACGGGGTCGACACATCGCTCGCCATCCTCGGTGAATCTGGGCGGCTCTCGTCGTCCCCGTGTGGCCTGTTCCACGACGCTCACTCAGCGCCGACGCCCACGGGAGCGAGCTTTTCCATCGGCTGGGTGGTACCGGCGGGGTCGACCGATGGGCCGGGCGCCACGCACAGCCGGGCCCATAGGAACTCAGAAAAAAAGCCCCTTCCAGCGTCGTTCGGGGTGTCTAGATCCCGAGGATAAGAGTGAGCGCCTCGTCGAGCGCTCTCAATTCGTTTGCGTCGAGCCGTCCGGCGGACCGCCCCAGACGTTGAGGGTCGACGACCGTCGTCTGTTCGACAAGAACCCGTGTTTGGCGCCCGTCGAGCGTGATGGTCGGCCGGAAGCTTGCGGCGAGGGCGCCAGTCGAGGTGGGTGCGACAAGCGTCGTCGAGAGATTCAGGAACTCATCGGCCTGCACGATCACCGCGTACCTGCCTCCACGCTGCTCGTGCCCACGGGCGCCTCGTGGGGCCGGCAGGTGGAACACCTCGCCACGGACCATCTCTCAGTCGGCCCGCCTTGGCGCAAGCTCAGCCATCTGCTCGCGGATGATTCGCATCTCCTCACGGTCGGCTTCGTCGGCCGCAACACGCCCCACCTCGTCTCGAAGGGCAGAGCGGACTCGACGGCGCGCCGCAGCCTCCCTCAGCGCGGTGCGTACGGCCTCCGAGTCGCTCATGCCGCTGGCGCGGACGACATCGAGGGCGGCGGCGGAGACGTCGTCGAGGCGGACATGCAGGGATCGAGCCACGCCCAGCCATTGTAGTACGAATCATGCTACGGAGGGCCGTGC
>JALYYN010000198.1 GCA_030946525.1 Actinomycetota bacterium
TTACCGATGTATCCGAACGCCACGGCGGCCGTGCCGGCGACGGTGAGCACACCCGCCACGAGGAAGCCGCGGTTGATCGGCTTCAACGCGTTCGTCTCGCCTTCCTTGGCCCTCACCGCGAAGACGCCGAAGATCGACGCCACGACGCCGATGGCGCGGGCCGCGACAGGAAAGACCAACCCGAGCGCCGGATTCGCCCCGATCGAGCGGAACGCGGCGACGCCGAGGATGATCGAGGCGACGAGGGTGACCTCGTAGCTCTCGAAGAGGTCGGCGGCCATGCCCGCGCAATCGCCCACGTTGTCGCCCACGTTGTCGGCGATGGTGGCCGGGTTGCGGGGGTCATCCTCGGGGATGCCGGCTTCGACCTTGCCCACCAGGTCGGCGCCCACGTCGGCCGCCTTGGTGAAGATGCCACCACCCACCCGCATGAACAGGGCCAGCAGCGACCCGCCGAAGCCGAACCCGATCAGGATCGACGTGGCCGTGTTCTGGAAGAGCATGATGATGATGGTGGCGCCGAGGAGGCCCAGCCCGACGGTGAACATGCCGGCCACACCACCGGTGCGGAAGGCCACCTTGAGGGCGGCGGGCAGCGACCCGCTGCGAGCCGCAGCCGCGGTGCGGACGTTGCCCCGCACGGCCAGTCCCATGCCGATGAAGCCGGTCAGGCCCGACATGGTGCAGCCGGCGATGAACGCCAGGGTGCGGAAGATGCCCGATTGGGCCAAGGTCAGCGCGGTGGTGCCGTCCTCACGCAGGATCTTGGTGGAGGTGAGGAAGACCAGGACGGCCAGGGGCACCAGGATGACGGCGATCGTCTTGAACTGGCGCCGGAGGTAGGCCATCGCCCCCTCCTGGATGGCCAGGGCGATCTCCTTCATCTTCGGTGTGCCCTCGTCGGCGGCCAGCACCCCCTTCATCAGGGTCACGCCCACGCCCAGGGCCAGGACGGCGGTGACGGCCGAGAACACCAGCCAGAACCACTCACCTCCACCGAGGTGGAAGGCCTGGTAACCGCCCTCTGCAGCCAGGATGCCGCTCATGCCTGCCTCTCCGTCAACGCACTGCCTTTCATGTCGGGGTCCTTCTTGACGTAAACGTGGTGGGCGACCTTTTCGCCCACGGTGCGGTCGTGCCCGTCGACCCGCAGGACGAGCGGGCCGTCGAACGGGTGCTTCTCCCGCACTTCGACCCGCACGCCGGGGCGCAGGCCGAGGGTGTCGAGGAACTTGATGATCTCGGGATCGGTCGAGCCGGGAACAGCGACGACGGCCACGTCGCCCGGCTCGAGATCGTAGAGCGGCGGCATCGCCGGGATCTCCGCCACCTCGGGGGCGGGGATCGGGAAGCCGTGGGGGCAGGACTGGGGGCGGTCGAGGGCGACGTAGAGCCGGTCCTCCACCTCCTGGGGCAGGTCGTGCTCGAAGGCGGTGGCCAGCCGGTCCGCCTCGTTCCAGGCGTAGCCCAGCATGTCGGCGAGGAACCGCTCGACGATGCGGTGACGGCGGATGGCGGACACCGCCTCGGCCCGGCCCGACGGGGTCAGCTCGACACCGCGGTACAGCTTGTGGTCGAGCAGCCCCCGCTCGGCCAGGCGCTTGACGGTGGCGGTGGCGGTGGCGGGTGAGACGCCGAGCGCCTCGGCCAGGGCGCCGGTGTGAGCGTCCCCGCCGTCGCGCGACAGGCGGTACAGGGACTTCAGGGTCTCGCGTTCAGACCTCGTCAGGGGTATCGCCATGGTTTCGATGGCGGTGAAACTAACTTTCAGCAGGGTGAAACGTCAAGGGTGCCGTCAGGTGTCAGGCCTCGAACCGGTAGCCCATGCCCACCTCGGTGATGAAGTAGCGCGGCCGGCTCGGATCGGGCTCCAGCTTGTGACGGATGGCGGCCAGGTAGGTCCGACCCGCGGACCTGTCAGTGTTTCGGCGCCGGAACAGCGGGCTCGGATGACGCCTGCAGTTCGTACATCGGGTTCACGATGGCCTGCCTGCCCCGGTGCATCCCCACCCGGCCCTCGACCGACATCCTCGTCCCGATCTTCACGCCGGCAAGCTGCCTGCGGCCCAGGAACACGACGACGATCTCCCCGCTGCCATCCACGAGGGTGCATTCGAGGGTGGGCGTCCCGCGCAGAGGTTGGACCCTCAGTGCCTTGACTCTTCCCGCCAGGTGGACCTGCTCACGATGACGGGCCTCGGTGATTGGTGTGCCTCCATCCGGAAGATCGGCCTCCTCCTCCGTGTCCTTGTTCGACCCGGATGCTTGCGGGCCGGAGCCGTTCTTGCCGTTCGCGGGAGGTTCCTGTGTCGTCGCCGCGTGCCTCCGGAGCTGGTACGGCACGATCGTGACGTTGCAGTGGGGAAGGGTCGAGAGGGTGTCGGTGATGTCGTCTGCCGAGCGGTCGTGCAGGAACCGGTGCCAGAAGTGGGTGTACTGACGCCGGGGTACGAGCACGCTCACCTCGGTCTCGCCCCCTGAGGTCAGATCGGCAACCATCTCGGCGGACGCCCGGGCCAGGCGCCGGTCCTGGCACTCGATGATCTCGAGGCTGACCCGGGAGAGCCCCAGGTGACGCCAGGCCGCGATCAGATCCTCGGTCCGGATGGGATCGAGCTCGAAGTGCACGACACGGAGCTCGTCGGGCGTCAGGGACCGGGCGTATTGGATCGCCCGGGCGGAGGCGACGTCGAGGGAGTCGATGAGGACGACGACGACGTGGTGGCGCAGGATCGGTGCCTCCGCCGCCCGTGGCGCGTTCTCCGCCAGCTCCGCCGCCTCGGCCTCGTACTGGCGGTTCAGTCGGACGAGACCGGCGACCATGATGGGGACCAGCACGATGATGGCCCACGCTCCGTGGGTGAACTTGGTGATGGCGATGATCACGTCGACGACGAAGGAGAGGAACGCCCCCATCCCGTTGACGAACAGACCGCTACGCCAATGAGGCTCCTTGCGGGTGATGTGGTGCTTGGCCATACCGGCCTGGGACAGGGTGAAGCTGGTGAACACGCCGATGGCGTACAACGGGATGAGCCGGTCCACCTTGGCGTCGGTGACGATCAGCACCACGATGGCGATCACGGCCAGGGAGATGATCCCGTTGGAGAACACCAGGCGGTGCCCCCGCTTGGTCAGCTGACGGGGCATGAAGTTGTCTTCGGCGTGGAAGCTGGCCAGGCGGGGGAAGTCGGCGAAGCTCGTGTTGGCCGCCAGCACGAGGATGAGCATGGTTCCCGCCTGGAGGGCGTAGTACATGATGTGACCGAGGAACCCGCCCCCGTACACCAGCGCTCCGACCTGGGAGATCACCGTCGGCGTGCCCTTCTCGAAGGGCGCGGCGTGGACCTTGGCCGCCAGGATCGAGAGGCCGAGGAACATCACCCCGAGCGTCGTGCCCATGATGACCAGTGTCGACCGGGCGTTCTTCCACGCCGGCTCCTTGAAGGCGGGCACGCCATTGGAGATCGCCTCGACACCCGTGACCGCGGCGCCGCCCGACGCGAATGCATGGAGCACCACGAACAGGGCAGCCCCCTGGAAGAACCCGCTGCCGGCCCGCCCGACCGGGAGAAGACCGGGGTGATCGAGCGAGCCCACCGGCAGGTGACCGAAGACCATCTTCATCAGGCCGACTCCGAGGAGGGCAGCCATGTTGAGGATGAAGAAGTACGTGGGGACCGCGAACACCTTGCCGGACTCCCGCACCCCCCGGAGGTTGCCGTAGGCGATGACGACCACGAACGCGATGGCGATGAGCAGGCTGTATGGCGTGAGAGCGGAGAACGCCGAGGTGAGGGCGGCGGTGCCGGCGGCCACCGACACCGACACGGTGAGGATGTAGTCGGTGAGCAGGGCCACCCCGGCGACCTGGGCCGGCAGCAACCCGAAGTTGTCCCGGGTGACGATGTAGGCACCGCCCGCTGTCGGGTAGGCCTTGATGGTCTGGCGGTAGGACAGGATGAGAAAGCCCAGCACGATCAACAGCGCGAACGTGACCGGGACGACCAGCGAGAAGGCGGCGACACCGACGGCCGGGAGGAGGACCCGGAGGATCTCCTCGCTGGCGTACGCCGACGACGACAGATTGTCGGAGGCGAAGACAGCCAGGGCCGTCGGCTTGCCCAGCCGCTCGTGGATGAGGCGGGCGCTGTTCAGGGGTGGCCCCAGCAGCCTGTTCTTGATGCGGTAGGTGCGCGTCTCGGGAAGGTCGACCGACGTCCTCCTCGACGGCGGGGTCCGCGGCCCTATTTCGTTCTCGGCGAGAGCAGGCGAGATCGTGATCCCCTCGACGTCGTTGGCCTTCACGATCCGGTCGCCGCCAATGCCAAGCCGAGCTCCTGGGCGAGGGCCACGGAAACGAGCAGTCGCTCGGCTGAAACTCTCTCGTCGGGCCGGGGAACGAGGACGAAACGGCCGATGGTG
Organism: Actinomycetota bacterium; assembly: GCA_030946525.1. Lineage (GTDB taxonomy): Bacteria > Actinomycetota > Acidimicrobiia > Acidimicrobiales > AC-14 > CADCTB01. The sequence goes on from JALYYN010000198.1 coordinate 4,426, forward strand.
TCTCCGCGACCGATCACCCGCAGGTCGACTCCGCCGCCTGGCAACGCCACTTCTTCAGGGCCGTAGGACAGGGGCGAGCCGGACATGGCCCCGTCCGGCTCCAGGTGGGGCAGCTCGGACAGGAACGGCGGGCGCTCGAACGAGCAATCCCGGAGACGAAGCGCCTCCATCAGCTCTGCGGTCACGATCAGCACCAGGTCGCGATCGTCCTCGCCGCCTGATGTCGCCAGCTTCCCGACCCGGTAGAGCCGGCGCAGGTGCCGTTTCTCCTCCCTCAGCCGGGCCTTGAACCAGCCGGACCGCTCGGCCACCGCTCCGACCACCAGGCCGACGACGAGGAGGAGCAACGTGGTGACGAGGTCGTCCGCTCTCGCGATCTTGAGGGACCCGTACGGCCGGGTGTGGAAGAAGTCGAACGATGTCGCAGCCACGAGTCCGGACATCGCCCCTGCCGTACGGCCGCCGACGATCGCCGCGACCATGACGATGAGCACGAGGACCAGGGCGATGTTGACGTTGGAGGTCTCGCCCCGCGCCCCGACCAGGATCGCGGCGGCGAAGAGAGAACCCAGGCCTCCGCCAGAGACCCCGAACAGCATCCGCGAGGTTCGATCCACTCGTCCCGTTTACAGAAGCGTCACCGCCGTCACAAGGGTCCTTACGGGATCTTTGCGGTCGGGCACCGAATCTTTACGGCTTCTCCACGGTGCGGCCCGGGCGCCGAGACCAGGCTCGGGCGTTCTCAGGGATGGTGAGGGCTCCCGCGCCCGCTCCGGCCGGGCGGCGGGGGCAGACCGAGCAGGGCGGCGTTCGTCCGCTCCACCCGCGAGAGGTTCCGATGCGCGTAGACCGATTGCGCAGCCAAGGCCAAGACCGCCCCGACGACGACCGGATGGATCCGAGACGCGATCCCGAGAGCGAGGAGCAGCCCGGGAACGAACCACAGCCAGAGGAGCCGGACCCACAGGCGAGACCGCTGGAACCGGGCGTAGGCCACCGCGACCGCAGCCTCCCCGCCGTCCGCGAGCGGGCGGCCCATGCGCACTAGTCGGCGCAGGCGTGACCGGTCGGCCCTCGAGAGGCTGGTCCACGCGTCATGAAAGCCCTCGCCCTCCGGGATGGCGATCATGGACGATTGTCGCATCACCCGTGCCACGACGCGGCGGCAGGCTCACCCTGTAACACAACGTTCATGTGTTGAGAACAAACCGGCAAAGTCTTGCCCGTATGTTGCAGACTTCGTGGACCCTCGCTCCGTGACGCCTGGACGATGAGCGTCACCAAGGTCCTTCTCGACATCCTGGTTGTCCTGTTGGCCGCCAAGGCGGCCGCCGAGCTGGCGGAGCGGGTGGGGCTGCCCGCCGTGGTGGTCGAGATCCTGGCGGGAGTGCTGATCGGGCCGTCGGCGCTCGGGCTGGTCGCCGGGGACGATGTCCTGCGGGTCCTCGGCGAGCTTGGTGTGATCCTGCTCCTCCTCGACGTGGGCATGGAGATGAACCTCACCGAGCTGGCCGCGGTCGGCCGGGCGTCGCTTGCGGTGGCGACGATCGGCGTGGCGGTGCCGTTCGTCGCCGGCTGGGGCGCCGCGATCGGGCTCGGCATGTCGAGCCAGGAGGCCCTGTTCGTCGGCGCAGCCCTCACTGCGACCAGCGTAGGGATCACGGCACGGGTCTTCGCCGACCTGCGGGCGCTGGCGACGGTGGAGGCGCGTACGGTGCTCGGCGCGGCCGTCGCCGACGACGTCATCGGGCTGGTCATCCTGACCGTCGTCGTTCGCATCGCCGCCCAGGGCCACGTATCCCCGCTGTCGGTACTTTCCATCATCGGCGTCGCCGTCGGGTTCCTCCTGGTCACCTCGTTGGTGGGTGTGCGTCTCGCCCCTCCGGCCTTCGCCGCCCTGGCGCGCGTCAGCCGATCGAGCGGCACCGTCGTCGCCGTCGCGCTCGCCTTCACCCTGGCCGTCGCCGAGCTCGCCAGCGTGGCGAAACTGGCCCCGATCGTCGGAGCGTTCGTTGCCGGCATCTCCCTCGGACGATCGCCTGCGGCCGATCGGATCCGCCGGGAGCTCACGCCGGTGGGCCATCTGTTCATCCCCGTCTTCTTCCTCCAGATCGGCATCGACGCCGATGTCGGAGAGTTCGTCCATCCGAAAGTGGTGGGTCTGGCCCTCGCCCTCATGGTGGTCGCCGTCCTCGGCAAACTCGCGTCGGCAGCGGGACTGTGGCGCTCGCCCGGGGATCGGCTTCTCGTCGGGCTCGGGATGATCCCCCGCGGTGAGGTCGGCCTGATCTTCGCGACCATCGGACTTCGCCAGGGGATCTTCGGCCAGGACGTGTACGCGTCGTTGCTCCTCGTCGTCCTCGCCACGACGCTGCTGACACCCCCATTGCTGCGGTGGCGGCTCGTCCGCCTTCGCGCCGGCCCGTCCCCGACGGGCCCGGCCGAGCCGAAGCCGGAGGGCGGATGGCTCATGGTGGTGCCCGGGCGGGCCGGGGGCGAGGTGGAGTTGGCCGCCGAACCACCCGTGAGCCGGGCACTGCCGGTGGCGCTCGAGGCGGCCCTGCTCGGGACCCATCACCGTCCGGGTGCCCGCCTGCTCGACTGGCTGGCCCGCCTACCGGAGGGGCCGTTGGGCTGGGACCGGAGCGCCAGGGACCGCTTCTTCGAGTTGCTCGACGTCGGCGGCGCCCGATCATGGCGATTCCTCGCTCTGACCGGCGTGCTCGACCGGGCTCTGCCCGAGCTCGGCGAGGCGCTGGCCCGGCGCCAGGCCGACCCGTTCGAGCTCGACCCGACCGGCGCGCTTCGCTGGCCCCGCCTGAGCCGCCTCCAGGCCATGAGCGAGCGCCGGTCACTTCCACACCCGGAACGACTCCTCATGGCCGCGCTGGTGCTGGATGCGACGGACGACGGCAACGGGAGTGGCATCGTTGTCGCCCGAAGAATCGTGCAGCGCCTCGACCTGGGCGCCGGCGCCGAGCAGGCCGTCGCCAATCTGGTCGCCGATGCCGCCCTGCTTCCCGCCGCGGCACGACGTGGCAGCAGCTTCAGCGAGGAGGCCGTGCTCCAGCTCGCCGTCCACATCCGGTCGGTGGAGCAGGCCCAGGCCCTCCTGCTCCTCTCCCTGGCCGGCGACGACCTGGTGCCGTGGGAACAGGAACGACAGCGTGCCCTCCACGCACTCCTCGTGACCGCTCTGGCCCATCCCGAGCTGACCGGCCGCGACGCCGCCAACGCGGTCGAGCAGCGCCGGGCCGCGGCGGCGCGCCTCAGCGCCGACCCCGCAGTCCAGGACCGGATTCGCACCGGTCCCCGCGCCTACGTGCTCGCCACACCGCCCCCGGTCATCGCCCGTCAGTCAGCCCTGTGCTCGCCCTCGCCCCGTCCGAACGAGGTGCGGGTGTCCGTACTCGCGGCGAGCGCGACCACCTGGCGCATCGACGTGGTCGCCCGGGACCGCATCGGACTGCTCGCTGCGGAGACGTTTGCGCTCAGCCAATCGGGCCTTGACGTTTCCGAGGCGACAGTTGCCACGTGGGGGGACCGGTGCGCGCTGGCGTCGTTCGAAGTCTCGTCCCCACGCAAACCGGCCGGCGATGCCCTCGAGGCCGAGGTCCATGCCGCCTTGAAGCGCCCGAGATCCCCGGCTGCCCTTCCGGGCGCAACGGTATCGTTCGACGACGACGCATCCCCGTGGCACACCCTGTGCCGGGTCGAGGCGCCCGACAGCCCGGGGCTGCTCTATGGCGTCACATCCGCATTTGCGGCCGCCAGAGCGAGCGTGCACTCGGCGCGAATCGACACCGTCGCCCGACAAGCGGACAACCTCTTCGCGCTCACCGACTCCGCCGGCCACAAGCTGACCCCGCAGATCGAGGATCGCATTCGGCGCGTCATCGCTGCAGGTGGCGCTGCGCCCGGCCGCCGGTTCGGGGGGAGGTGGCGGCCTCGATCGGTTCCGGTCGGTACGAAACAGAACAGCAGGACGAACGACACAGAATCGAAACATTCCGGTGATCGCTCAGAAACGGCGGAGACATAGGTTCGGCCCCACTGATCCTGGGGCCAGAGGGGGACCGCTCGTGCGTCATTCGAGGCGATTGAAGATGTGGGCCGGCGTGGCCGGCGTGGCCACCGTGCTGTGCGTTGCAGCCGGCACTGCATGGGCGAGCCCCACCGACGGTGGGGGCACGACCGTAGACGCGCTCACTCATACCGACATCAGCCTGAACCTTCTGTGGATCGTCGTCGGCGCCGTGCTCGTCATCTTCATGCAGGCCGGCTTCGCCCTGGTCGAGACGGGTTTCTGCCGAGCCAAGCATGCCGCGCATGTCGTGTCGACCAACTTCGCCATCTTCGGGCTGGGCTTCGTCGCCTACTTCTGCGTCGGGTACGCGTTCATGTTCGGAGGCTTCAGCTTCCCGAACCTGTTCGGCTACGACAACGCCATCGGCAGCGCGCTGATCGGCTCCGGGAACCATGTCCTGCTGTGGAAGGGCGGGTTCTTCCTCGGGGGCAAGGCCAACGACGTGAGCGTGCTGGCCTTCTTCCTCTACATGGTCGCATTCATGGACACCACCGCCACCATCCCCACCGGCGCCATGGCCGAACGCTGGAAGTGGAAGGCCTTCGTCCAGTGGGGCCTGTTCTGCGGGGCCATCTACTACCCGCTCTTCGGCGCCTGGACGTGGGGAGGGGGCTGGCTGGCCAAGCTGGGGATCAGCGCCCACCTCGGCCACGGCTACACCGACTTCGCCGGCTCCGGTGTCGTCCACATGATGGGAGGCGTTGCCGGATTGGCCGGGGCCATGGTGCTCGGGCCGCGGATCGGCAAGTACGGAGCCGACGGCAAGCCGAGGACCCTGGCCGCCCACCACATTCCGATGGCCATGCTCGGCACCTTCATCCTCCTCTTCGGTTGGTTCGGCTTCAACGCCGCCTCCACCTTCGGCGCCACCGACAACCGGTTCGCCCTCGTGGCGACCAACACGGCACTGGCCGCCGCCTTCGGTGCCGTCTTCGGGATGCTGTGGGTCCAATGGCGCTCCCCCGACAAGAAGCCCGACCCGGGGATGATGGTCAACGGGATGCTGGCGGGACTGGTGGCCATCACCGCGCCCTGCGCCTTTGTGCAGCCCTGGGCCGCAGCCGTCATCGGCATCATCGCCGGCTGCCTCGTGGTCGAGTCGGTGTGGTTCTTCGAGCGGCGCGGCATCGACGACCCGGTGGGCGCCATCTCCGTCCACGGCGTGTGCGGGGCCCTCGGCGTGTTGGCGGTCGGCATCTTCTCCGACGGCAGTTACGGCGGCGACTGGAACGGCACGGGCACGGCCACGAAGAACATCTGGGGCGTCCTCTACGGCCACGGCGGCTGGGGCCAACTGGGCGCCCAGGCCGCCGGCGTGGTGGTGATCGCCACCGTGATGTTCGGCATCGCCCTCGCCTTCTTCAAAATCCAGAACTCGCTGATGAAGGGCGGCATCCGTCCGACCGCCGAGGTGGAGATGGAAGGCATGGACGTGCCTGAAATGGGCGTCCTCGCTTACGCCGAGTTCCTTGGATCGTCGCCCCATCTGTTCCAGGACGTGAACGGTGAGAAGCACGTTCCGGTACCGATCCCGGTCACGGATCAAGAGCATTCACGTTGACGAGAGCCACTGCGTCCAGCGAAGGCCGGGAACTTGGGAGTTCACAGAGGTCACGAGGGAGACGGGCGCCGATCGGCGCCCGCTCCTGACCAGGGCCCTCACCGAGGTAGGAAGCGGTGACCGGGCGGGCCGACGAAACGGGCCGTGCCGGACAGGTGGCCCCGGTGAACATCGTCGCCCTGCGGTGGCCGGCGGAAGCCGTCGAGGCAAGACGACTGGCCGCGCTGGGAGTACCTCGGCTTCTCCTCGTCCAACCCGGCGCCGAGCCCCCTGCGGGAGCAGACGGCCTCGAAGTCTGGCTCCGTCTCCCGGCCGACGGTGCTGTCGAAGAGCAGCTGTGCCGGCTCGCCGAGCGAGCGGTCAGCATCGACCGTGCGGTCCGTGTCGATGAGTCCGGGCGTCTGTTCGTCGGGCGACGGTGGATTGCGCTCTCGGACACTCAGGTGCGCCTGGCGAGGGTGATGGTGGGCGCCTTCGGCGAAGTCGTCAGCGAGCGGCGACTGCTCGACGCCGGGTGGCCCGAGCAATCGCGGACGGCCGGGAACCTCCGTGTGCAGATCTACCGGCTCCGGGCCAGGCTCCTTGAGGTCGGCCTGGAGCTTCAGACGATCCGCGGCCGCGGGGTCGTACTGCAGCGCAAGGTGGCCCGGGCCAACTCGCTGTCCGCCGGCGGAAACTGATCGAGCGGTGACGGCGCTCGTGCGCACCACGGCGCACGTTCCCGGCACGTCGTGCGGGCCCACCTTCTTTCCTCGGCCCTGACCACCGCCAGGCCGTCCATCCAGGTGGGATCCCGCCGGAGCGGAACCGCGCAAGGATCAGGAAATGCGTTCCGGTCAGGCCCACGATCCGGCGCCGTGGGCCGGGCTTGTCCTGGGGGTCGGGCTGTGCACGGCCGCCACCGCCGCCCTCGTCCCGTTCCGGGCCGGCCTGACAGTGGCCACGCCGGCGCTGATCCTGGTCCTGCCGGTCGTCGTGGCGGCCATCGTCGGCGGCCGGGTGGCATCGCTCTGTACCGCGGTGATCGCCGCCGTCGCCTTCAACCTGGCGTTCATCCCCCCCTACTGGCGCCCCGCCATCGAGGTGGTCGATGACGCGGTCGCCCTCGGCGTGTTTCTTTCCGTGGCCCTCACGGTGGGGTCGCTGGTGGCGGACGGGGCTGAGCGACGGCGGGCGGCCGAACAGCGGGCCGAAGAGGCGCAGGCGCTCAACGACCGCTACGAGGCGGTCGTCGCCGAACGGGAGCGTCTCGCCGAGGAGGCGACCCGGGTCGCGGTGCTCGAGCAGGTGGACCAGCAGCGCTCGGCCCTCCTCCGCTCGGTCTCCCATGACCTGCGCACACCGCTGGCCACCATCCGGGCGGTCACGTCGGACCTGCGCGCCGGGGCGACCTACGACGATGCCACCCGCGACGATCTCCTCGATCTCGTGGGCGACGAGGCCGAGCGCCTGGACCGCATCGTCGCCAACCTGTTGAGCCTCAGCCGGATCGAGGCCGGCGCACTGCAGCCCGACCGCCAGGCGGTCTCGCTGGAGGAGCTGGTCACCGAGCGGGTCCGGCGCCTGTCACCGCTGTTCCGCCGGGTACGGGTGCAGGTCGACATGGCCGCCGACCTGCCCCTCGTCGACGCCGACTACAGCCAGCTGGACCAGGTGATCACGAACCTGCTCGAGAACGCGGCCCGGCACTCCCCGCAGGGCTCGACCGTCCTGATCGGCGCCCGACGGCGGGGCGGCATGGTCGAGCTGTGGGTGGCCGACGAGGGCGTCGGCGTGGCCACCTTCGACCGTTCCCGGATCTTCGAGCCCTTCCGGCGCGGCGAGGGGAGCAGCTCCAGCGGCGTGGGCCTGGCGATCTGCAAGGCCATCGTCGAGGCCCACGGCGGGGCCATCGAGGTCCAGGCCAACTCGGGCGGCGGGGCCAAGTTCTGTTTCACCCTGCCGGTGCGCCATGAGTAGCCGTCCGGTGTCCATCCTCGTCGTCGACGACGAGCCTGCGATCATCCGCGCCCTGACGGCGGCGCTCACCGCTCGTGGCTACGCCGTGGTCACGGCCGCCACCGGGCAGGATGCGCTGGCACGGGTCATGCACGGCACCCCCACCGCCATCGTGCTCGATCTCGGGTTGCCCGACGTCGACGGCATCGAGGTCTGCCGGCGCATCCGCACCTGGTCGGACGTCCCGATCATCGTGCTCACCGCCGAGGGCTCCGAGCACCGCAAGGTCGCCGCACTCGACGAGGGCGCCGACGACTACGTCACCAAGCCCTTCTCGATGCCCGAGCTGCTGGCCCGGCTGCGGGTCGCCCTTCGCCACCGGCGGGCGCCGGGGTCGACCCTCGACGAGGCGGTCCACGTGGTGGGGGACCTGCGGATCGACGTGGCGCTCAGATCGGTCACCGTGCGCGGCCAGCCCGTCGACCTCACGCCGAAGGAGTTCGGGTTCATGCTCGTGCTCGCCCGTCACCCGGGCCGGGTGGTCACCCACCGGATGATCCTGCAGGAGGTGTGGGGGCCCGAGTTCGGCACCGAGAGCCAGTACCTCCGGGTCTACGCCAGCCAGCTACGCAAGAAGCTCGGTGAGGACCCGGCCGCCCCGCGCCTCGTCACCGAGCCGGGCGTCGGGTACCGGCTCGTCGACCCCGACACCGGGGGCGCCCAGGAGTAGCGCCTCCGTCGCTCCCGCCACGGGCAATTTGTCATGACGGGCGGACCGGTGTTGCATGGCGCGGTGCACGTCGTCGTCGTGGGATGCGGCCGGGTCGGCCGGGAGCTGGCCGTGGCCCTGGAACGGGACGGCCACAGCGTCAGCGTGATGGACAAGGACCGCAACGCCTTCCACGAGCTGGCCGAGACCTTCAGCGGCAAGGCGGTCCTGGGCTTCGGCTTCGACCGGGACCATCTGGAGCAGGCCGGGATAGGCGAGGCCACCGCCCTCGCCGCGGTCACCAACGGGGACAACACCAACATCCTCACCGCCCGCATCGCCCGGGAGACCTACGAGGTACCCCATGTCGTGGCCCGCATCTACGACCCCCGCCGGGCCGACATCTACCGCCAGTTGGGCATCGCCACCGTGGCCGCCGTCGCCTGGACGACCGACCAGGTCCTGCGCCGGCTGTTCCCGGAACGCTCCGTCGGGGAGTGGACCGACGCCTCCGGTACCGTAAGCATGCTCGAGCGGGCGCTGCCCGACGCCTGGGCCGGCCGCAAGCTGAGCGAGCTGGACGACCGGGACCGCTTCCGGCTCACGGCCCTGACCCGCAGCGGGCTGGCCCGCCTCGTCGGCCCCGAGCTGGTCGGCCAGGAAGGGGACATCCTGCACCTCATCGTCCGCAACGACGCCCGCCTCGAGCTGGAGGCCCGGCTGGCCGGCGGCCCCGAGTCCGGTCACTGATGAGGAGCACCCACTGATGCGCGCCGCCATCGCCGGGGCCGGCAACGTCGGCACCCACATCGCCAACGACCTGGCCCAGGCCGGCCACGACGTGCTCCTGCTCGAGAAGGACCCCGATGTCGCCGCCCGGATCCGGGTGGTGAACGGGGTGAAGGTCGTGGTGGCCGACGCCTGCGAGCCGTCCCTGCTGACTGCGGCCGGGGTGGAGACGTGCGACGTCATGGTGGCCGTCACCGGCGACGACGAGGACAACCTCGTCATCTCCCTGCTGGCCAAGCAGGTCTTCGCCGTTGTCCGGGTCGTGGCCCGGGTCAATCACCCCAGCAACCAGTGGCTGTTCAACGAGACGTGGGGCGTCGACATCGCGGTGTCGACCCCACACCTGCTCACCGCCCTGGTCGAGGAGGCCGTGTCGGTCGGATCCCTGGTGCGCCTGCTGCAGTTCGAGGACGCCCGCCTGGTCGAGGTCACCCTGGCCGGCGACTCCCCCGCCGGGGGCCGCGCCATCAGCGAGCTGGGCGTGCCCCGGGACGCCACCGTGGTCGCGGTGATCCGGGAGCGCCACGTCATCGTCCCCCGGGGTGAGACCGTGATGGAGCCCGGCGACGAGGTGCTGGTCCTGGTGACCCCCGACTCCGAGGAGCAGGTGAAGGCCCTCCTGGTCGGAGCCGCCATGCCCACCTCGCCCGGCGCGGTCACGGCCACGCCGGCGCTGACGACTGACGACTGACGACTGACGACTACAGGAGCTCGTAGCGGGGGTTGAGTACCATGAGGCGCCCGCCGGCGCCGTGGGGCGCCCCCCGCCCGGTCAACACCAGCCGCTTGCCTGGCGCCACGCCCGGGATGTTGCGCCGCCCGGTCCAGACCACCACCAGCGAGCCGCTGCCGTCGTTCACCGTGGCCTCCAGCGAGGGTGATCCGGCCCGGGGCACGATGCGCAGCGAGGAGATCTCACCCGCCACCGTGAACTCCTTGCGGGGCTCCGCGTTTCCGATCGTGGTGACGCCGGGCACGTCCTGGCAGAACTGACGGAGCCGCTCGCGGTCGAGGTCGGCGTCGGAGGTCTTGAGGAAGTCCTTCAACTTGCGGAACGCAGCCATGTGGGATCGTCAGGCCTGACGGGCCGCGTTACCGGTGGCCGTGGCCGTTGTGGCGCATCACCAGGCGCACCGCGGTGCCCCGCCCCGTGGAGCTGAACTCGACCTCATCGACCAGCGCCCGGATGAGGGGGATGCCGAGGCCCCGCTCGAACTTGAGTCGGTCGGGGTCGGTGACGGGCGGGTGGTCGGGGAGCTTGGTGGGGTCGAAGCCGTCACCCTGGTCCTCGATGCAGACCTCCAGGCCCTCGTCGTCGGTGCGGCAGCGCACGAGGACCCGCTCGTCGCTGCCGGCGGCGTCGTGGGCCTCGATGGCGTTGGTGCAGGCCTCGGAGACGGCCAGCTTCAGGTCGTCGATGCGCTCGTCGGCCAGGTTGCTGTCGGACGCGGCCAGGGCGGAGACGACCAGGCGGGCCAGGGCGACGAACTCGGCCCGGGCGGGAATCTCCAGCTCGATGACCTCCGGCCCGCCTCCGGCATCGTCGGGCCCGCCTCCGGCATCGTCCGGCCCGCCCCCGGCGTCGACCAGCATGGTCTAGCTGTTCCCGTTGCCGGCGGACGCCCCGGTGACGGCGGCGTCGACCGAGTCGTAGATGGAGAACACCTTGGTGAGGCCGGTGATCTCGAAGACCTTCAGGATCCGGCTCTGGGTACAGACCAGAAGGAGGTCGCCGTCGTGGCTGCGAAGGCGCTTGAGCCCGCCCACCAGCACGCCGAGGCCGGTCGAGTCCAGGAAGTCGACGCCCTCGAGGTCGACGATGATGCGGTGCTTGCCCTCGCCGACCAACTCGATCAGGCGCTCGCGGAAGCGGGGAGCGGTGTAGACGTCGACCTCGCCGCGCACGCTGAGCACGGCGAACCCGTCACGCTCTTCGACGTCCAGACCGAGATCCATGCAGTGCCCTCCCAGGAGCTTCAGGTGTCCGACACGGTAGCAACTGGGCCGGACCCCCTCCGACAGGTCGGCGGGAGGGGCCGACCGGCTAGCGGTGGCCGGAACGGGCCAGGGGGCGCCGGGTCGGGGAGATGACCTCCAGGACCTCGAAGTGCTCCTCGAGCTCGTCGAAGTCCACGTCGGGTTCGTCCGGTTCGGCCGCCATGGCCGCCGGGACGACCGGTTCGAGCTCGAAGTCGGGCTCAAGCTGGGGCTCGACCGCCGGTTCCGACTCGAAGTCGGGCTCGGGCGCCGGATCGAAGGCGGTGGGCTCGAAGTCGGGCTCCAGCCCGAAGTCGGGCTCCGGTTCGGTTGCCATCTCGGTGGAGGGGTCGCGGTCGGCGTCGGTCGCCCACGACCGGTCGGGGCCGGCTTCGTCGTCGACGTACGTGATGGGCTCGGCTGAAGGCTCGGCCTCGCCGGCCGGCGCCCACTCGTCGTCCCAGTCCCCATCGTCGGAAACGTCGTAAAAGGTGGTCGGCGGTGCCTGCGCCACCTCCACCTCGGCGGCCGCCGGCCCGGCGACGTCGCCCACGACGGCCGGCGGGGGCAGGGGCAGGGGCAGGGGCGGCGCCGCGGCCTCGATCGGCAGGTCACCGGCCGTGGCGGGCTTGAGCCGGCGGTTGAGCAGCCGCAGGTGGGTGGCGAGGAGGAGCAGGACCAGGCCGGCAGCCACCGGCACGAGGGGTCGGGCGCCGTCCAGGCTCACGACCGAGGTGGAACGGCCGGTCGTCGGCGGGACGGCCTGGGCGTCGCCCTCCTCGACCTGGTCGCTGGGCGTCGGGGCGGCGAAGGGCAGCGTGCCCTGGAAGCCGGGGTCGGGTGGTTCGAGCACGGTCGGCGGCGGAGTGGGCGCGGCTTGGGCCCGGGACGAGAGAAAGCCGGAGAGGTCGACGCCGGCGGCGGCGCCGGGCTTCACCGTGGTCGTGCTCCCCTTCCCGGGAGCAGACGCACCGGGGACCGTCAGCGCAGTGGTGGTGGGAGGGGCCGGCACCGTCGCCGTGCGGGCCGCGGAGGGCGACGACGTCGTCTCCGGCTTGGCGCCGCCTTTCCGGACGGCCACGACCTGGTAGCCGTAGTCGCCACCGTTGAGGTTGGTGGTGGTGTCGGTGAAGGTCACCGACTTGCCCGACGCGGGCTGGTCGACCCGGCCGACGGGCAGGTATGTCGTCCCGGCCGGGTCCTTGCGGAAGATGGCGTAGTAGAACATGTCGGGCTCGCTGTTGCGGGACCAGGTCAGGTCGACGGTGCGGGCGTCGTTCACCTTCGGGGGGTCGAGCGCCGGCTTGGCCGGCGGGGCGTCGACCACGAACGTGCGGGTCAGGGAAGCGCTGGCGCCGGCGAGGAGGCCCAGCGTCTGCTCGGTGGCGGTCACGGTCAGGCTGTAGCGGCCGTTGGTGGTCAGCGACGGGTTCCAGGTGAAGTCGCAGGGCGACGACGAACAGGGGGCCTTGAAGGAGGTGCCGGCCACCCTCAGGGTGACGTCCTTGAACGACGCCAGGACGGACGCAGCCTGGACCCGGCCGCTGACCGCCACGGTGGCGGTGTCGACGGTGGAGCCCTCAGCCGGGGTCGTGACGGTGATATCGGGATCGGTGGGGGCGGCGCCGGCAGGCGCACCGTTCACCACGACGAGCAGGGCGGCGGCGAGGGCGGCGAGTGTGGCGGCTGCCCCGGCCCGCCGTCGCAGGCGCAGGCCGGGGGTCATGCCGACTTGAGATCCTTGACCCACGTTCCCCGGATGACGAGCCGCTGGGCCGCCGAGCCCTTCGGGGTGCAGGTGGTGAGGGTGAGCGACCGCTCCCCGGTGGGCTCGATCACCGACAGGTCGGTCGGCTGGACGACGAAGGGATCCTTGCTGACCCGATAGACGCACCCGCCGATGGGCGTGGTCAGCTCGATGGTGTCACCGGGCTTGAGCTGGTCGAGGTCCCCGAACGGCCGCCCGTAGGTGGTGCGGTGGCCAGCGATCGAGACGTTGCCCGTCTCGCAGGGCAGCGGCGTCTGGGGATAGTGGCCGGCGCCCGCCCGCAGGGCGCTGGGCGTGGTGCCCTCGACCACCACGGTATCGAGGCCGATGGCGGCGATCTTGATGCGGGTCAGGCTGTCGCCCGTCCCGATCTTGCCCGCCTTGTACGCCTGCTGCAGCTGGGGGCTGGCCAGTTGCTGGTCGAGCCGGTGCTGGATGCGGCCCTGCCACATGTTGGTGGCGAAGGGATAGCCGACCAGGGCCACCCCGCCCAGCAGGAGCAGGGCCGACAGGCCGGAGAGGGTGCGGCGCAGCCAGCGATGGGTGCGCAGGAGGTCCAGGAGCATCCGCTACTGGTTTACACGGTCCGAGGCTCGAACCGGTTGCGCGGCCACGACCCGACGGCGGATGGTGAGGGCGACGAGCAGCAGCCCGGCGCCCGTCAGCGGCAACCAGGGGTCTTCGCCGGTCTTGGCCAGGGCGGGCAGCGGCGTGACCACCTGCTGCTCGCTGACCAGGCGGCTCTGGCCGCCGGCGCCGGTCTCGGCGTGGGCCAACTCCAGCCCGATCCCGCCCGAGATGCCCTTGAGGGCCTGGATGCTCACACCGTCGGCGTAGGCGGCGACCGACCCGGTGTTGGGGTCGGTGACCGTGCGGCCCGCGCCCAGGGAGATGGTGGTCTCCAGCGGCGTGCCCGCCAGCAGGGTGAGGGGGGTGTTCAGCTGGAGCGGGATATCGGTGACCGTGCCCCCGAGGAGCGGCAGCCCGAGGCGGACGCGGGCGACGGCGGCGTCGAACGACGGCGTGGCCTTGGCTGCGCCCCGGTCGTAGGTGGAGACGGACTTGGCCGAGCCCACGATGACGGACAGCAGCGGGGACCCGCCGAGGGTGAGGCCGGGCAGGAGGTCGACCTGGGCGCCGGCCGAGGTGGCCGTGGCGGTGACGGCGCCGGCGGTGGTCACGGCCTGGGCGGTGGCGTCGCCGACCTTGATGGTGGCCAGGCCGCTGGCCCGCTTGACCCCGTCGAGGAGTTGATTGACCAACCCGGAGACCGGGGCGACCGTCGAGCCGGAGCCGAGTCCGAGATTGCCGGCCAGAGGACCGACGATGCCGCCGAGGGTCGGACCGAGGAGGCCGGTGACCGCGCCGACCGTCTGGTCGACGACGGGAAGCAGCGCGTTCAGCAGCGACTGGAGGAGCTGGATGACGGGGGTGAGCAGGTTTAGGGCGGCGAGGTCGACGCCGGCCACGGAGCCGTTGCCGAACGCCTGGGGCCCGGGGGCGGTGGTGGACGCCCGGGACTCACCGCAGGCGACCGCGACGTTGAGCAGGCCGGCGACGGGCAGGTTGAGGACGCACGCCTTCGGCGGCGCCGTGGCCTGGTTGGGCCCGTTGACCTCACTGTTGCTCACCGTGCCGGACACCAGGGCCACGCCCGCGCCCGACGCCTTGGCCGCGAGCACGCTGTTGATCAGCGCGCTGGACTGGCCGACGGTAACGTGGTTGCCGAGCACGTTCAGGTCCAGGCCGCGGGCGGCGGCAGTGGCGATGAAGCTCTCCGGCCGGCTCTCGACCCTATTGGTGGTCTGGGCCGATGCCGGCGCGACCAGTACGAACGCCATCGTCGCGGCCGCCATGGCGATCGCCCCGAGCCGGTACATCGTTTTCATCCCTTGACCTCTCCTCAGTGCGACGACCCGCCCCCAATGCCGGTCGGCGCAACTTCCCCCCGGTAAGTGCCTGACGCACACAGCTACCAGATGAACGGGCCCAGGTCCAGACTTGGGTCACGATTTTCCTCCTCTCCAGGTTCATCCGAACGCTCCCCGTGGTATTCGCGCCGTGGGTGCCCTATTTCTCGACTCGCATGGTGACCGAAGCCCGGAGGGTGAGATCACCCACCGCCGCTCCCACCAACGGCAGGGCGGTGGGTGAGCGGTACGCCACCTCCACCCGCACCCGGCTCCCCGCTGCGCCCCGCCCGGTGCTCGTCACCGTCAGGCGGTCCCCGGCCAGGGTGGAGCTGGCCAGGGCCGCCTGCCGGGGGGCGTCAGGGGCGCTGTCGACCGCCGCCTCCCGGGCCGCCTCCCGGGCGGCGTGGACGACCAGGATCTGGTCACGCACGAGGAGGCCCACCTGGGCCACGGCCAGGAGCAGCACGATCACGAGGGGGAGGACGAGGGCCAGCTCCACGGAGGCCTGACCCTCGTCCCCACGCCCTCGCCTCACGCCGGGACCCTCACTTGACCTTGTCGGTCAGCGCGCCCATGACGGTGTCGAGCAGCTTGCTGACGAGCTGGGTCTTGGTGGCCCAGGCCACGATCAGGAGGGCGACGGCCGCCGCCCCCAGCAGGACCAGGGCGTACTCGGCGGACGCCTGGCCCCGCTCGTCCGCACGCGGGCGGGCGGCAACGGTGGACAGATAGACGGACAGGTGGACGTAGAGGGCGAGCATCGGCTGGCTCCTCCTTCTGCTTGGGGTGCTCACAGGCGCAGCGACCGAACGGCGCTGGCGATGAGGGGGGCCACGGTGAGCAGCCCGAAGGCGGGGAGTGTGCAGCTGACGAGGGGGAAGAGCAGCTTGACCGGCACCTTGCGGGCCGCTTCCTCGGCCCGCCGCCGGCGATCGGCCCTGACCTCCTGCGCCAGGCGGTCGAGGCCGGCGCCCAATGGGGCGCCGTACCGCTCGGAGGCAATGAGGGCGGCGACCAGCGGCCGGGTGGCCTCGCTGGCCCGCCCGGGGATGTCGTCGAGGGCATCGGCCAGCCGGCGGCCCAGGTCGGCTTCCTGGCCGGCCCGGGCCAGCTCGGCGCCGAGGGGGCCGGGCGAGCGCCGGGCCACGGCGGCTACGGCCAGGCGGACGGTCAGGCCGGCCCCGACAGCGAGGACCAGCAGGTCGACCACATCGGGCAGGTCGGCCGCCACCGCGGCGAGTCGGCGGCGATGACGACGCCGGACAGCCACGCCGGGAAGCGCCCAGGTGGTGGCCGCGAGAGGGACGGCGGCCAGCGGGAGGACGGGTAGGACCAGGGCGGCCGCCACCAGCGCCACGCCGATCCGACGGCCGGCGGCCGGGGTGGCGGGGCGTCCGACCCGGCGCAGCACTCCCTTGCCCAGTCGCTCGACGACCACCGCAGCCCGGCTCGCCGACCGACGCCGCAGCGGTGGCGCCGGAGTGGCGGCCCGGCCCGTGTCCGGCCCGAGGGCCCGGAGCCGGGCCGGCGCCGGACGGCGCCGCCATCCGGCAGCGAGGGCCACGGCCATCCAGGCCCAGAACGCGGCCGCCGGGCTCACGGCCCCACCCGTGCCAGGCGCTGCATCCAGAGCCAGCCCAGCCCATCGAGGGTGAGACCTACGGCGAGGAGGACCAGGCCGGCCGGTGTATGGAACATGAACTGCGCGGTCCGGGGGTCGGTCGTCGCTGCGAACCCTCCGAAGCCGACCGGCGCCAAGCCGATCACCAGGGCCGATATCCGGGCCTGGGAGGCCAGTGCCCGCAACTCGGCGGCCACCGCCAGACGCTCACGCACCGTGGCGGCCACCCCGTCGACGGCCCGGGCCTGGGCGCCGCCGGTCTCGGCGCCCAGGCAGAGAGCGGCCACGCCCAGGCGCAGGCCGGGCAGAGGGTGACGGACGGCCACCCCTTCGAGGGCGGCGACCAGGCTCGCCCCCTGCGCGGCCTCGGCCGCGGCCCGGGCCAGCTCGCCGGCCAGCACCCGGCCGCGTG